>JBOGIC010000357.1:0-2029 GCA_050744985.1 Acidimicrobiales bacterium | reverse complement strand
TCGCGGCGCCGATCGCCTTCAACGTCATCCCCCTGGCCGGCAGCCTGGTCGACGACGAGACCGACGAGGAGCACAAGTTCCGCAACGAGAGCCGCAAGATCCTCGGCCTGCCCGAGCTGGCGGTGGCGTGCACGTGCGTCCGGGTGCCCGTCTACACGGGCCACTCGCTGTCGCTCAACCTCGAGTTCGACCGGCCGATCGACCCGGAGCAGGCGCGGGAGTTGCTCGCCCGCGCGCCGTCGGTCGTGGTGGCCGACCTGCCCACACCCCTCCTCGCGGCCGGCGCCGACCCGTCCTACGTAGGCCGCATCCGCCGTGACCCGGGCGTGCCCTACGGGCTGGCGCTGTTCGTCACCGGCGACAACCTCCGCAAGGGCGCGGCGCTCAACGCGGTGCAGATCGCCGAAGCCCTCGTGGCCCGCGGCTGAGCCCTCAACTTGTCGCGCGCATATAGGTGACGCTTACCATTCCTGCCGGCCAGGTTCCGGGGAGGGTGGCTGGGTGACGAGGACGCAGAAGTTCGTCCCGATCGCAGTGCTGTTCGTAATGCTGCTCGCCGTCGGCTGGGTGCTGCTCCCGTTCGACTTCACCAGCAAGGTGAGCTGCAGCGCGCCGCTGCTGGGCGGCGAACCCAAAGACCCGACGCCGGTCGGTCTCGTGCTGCCGGAGCAGGACTGCCGGAGCAAGGCCAAGAGCCGGCTGCTGGTGTCCGCCCTCATCTGCCTGGCGGTCGCCGCCGCCGGCACCGCCGCCATCGCCTTCAAGCCGGTGAGCCAGCAGTGCCTGTCGGGCAACCACGAGGACTGCCCGGACTGGTGGGCCAACCTCCTGAGCGAAAGCGTCGAAGGGCTCGGCTGCCAGTGCGAGTGCCATTACTCGTAGCACTCGTCGTCCTCGCCGCCTGTTCCGGGAACGGCAACGCCAGCAGCACCGCCTCGCCCGAGGAGACCGTCCGGCGCAGCATCGAGGCCGAGAACGCCGGGGACGCGCCCACGTTCCTCGCCCTGTGGACCGACGACGGCCTGCGGTCCTACGACGCCGGCACCCGCGCCGACATCGAGTCGGGCGCCGCGCCCCTGGGCGCGGAGCAGTCCGAGCTCCGGGGGTTCGAGGGCACGCGGGTGATGGGAGGCGAGGCGACGACCACCGCCGTCGTCGCGGTGGGCATGGGCCTGTACCGCATGCGGTTCGACCTCGAGCGCACCCGAGGCAAGTGGCTGATCTCGGGATGGCAGTTCCTCGGGCCCGCACCGCCACCCGAGGGCACGCCGGTCGCCGCGGTGCGCGCCGTCGACTACGCCTACGACGCCGACACCGCGGCCATGACGTCCGGGTCGTTCGGTGTGGCGTTCACCAATGCCGGCCAAGAAGCGCACGAGATCGCGGTGGTGGCGATCCCGCCCGACGCCACCAAGGCCGAGGCCGTCCTCGCCCTCCGCAACGTGCGCGGCATCGACTTCGCCGGCATGCCGCCGGGGTACCGCGCCCTCGGCCATCTCGCCTACGGGGACCCGGGCCAGTCCGGCACCTACAGCTTGGCCCGCACCCTCGACCCGGGTCGCTACGCCATCGCCTGCTTCCTGCTCGTCACCACGGGGGCCCGGCAAGGGGAGACCCACGTCGCCCAGGGCATGCTCACCGAATTCCGGGTGGGCTGACGCGCCAACGTAGGCTGGCGTCGGCTGACCCCGGCTACTCAGAAGTCGACGGGCAGGCAGGCGATGCGCCCGCCGGCGGCGCCGGTGGCATCGGTGGGCAGGGCGTGGACGACGATGGAGCGGGCCGCCCCGGCCGGGATCACGAACGGCACCCACGCCTCGGCCCAGCCCACGCCACCGGCCTCGACCGTGAAGTCGAGCCAGACCTCGTGCTCGGGATCGGCGGGGCCACCCGAGTTGTAGTGCGGGCCGGCGGCGGCACCGTTGCCCGGGACGCAGGGGCCGACGTGCACGTGGGCGCCGAACGTCGTGCCCTCGAAGCTGTCGTCGAGGTCCCACAGGAACCACGAGAAATAGGTGCCTTCCCCGTC
>JBOGIC010000356.1:0-9216 GCA_050744985.1 Acidimicrobiales bacterium | reverse complement strand
TACTGCGGCGCGTGCAGGAGTCCGAGCAGCGCTGGGATGCGCTGACCCGCCTGGTCAACCAGCGTAGAGCGCCCGAGCGGAGCGTCGGCGCTGTGTTCGACGCCGCCGCCCTCGGTTTCCGTGTGCGCTGTGCGACCTACCGGGGGCGCAGGTGAGTCGTCCGAAGGGACGCAATCACGCCCCTCACCGCCAGCCGCGACCTCAAAGCCCTCGTCGAGGCGGGGCCTAACGTTGACAGAAGGCGATGCCCGGCGAGCGTCAAGCTTGCGGCGGGGGCCCGTGCTTCGGCCCGAACCGGTCAAAGGCGGCCTGGCGCGAGACGCCGAGCGTTGCCCCGATCTCCGACCATGTCGCTCCATCGTCCAGGGCCATGTGCACAGCTTCGCGCAGGGCCTTGCGGGCAGCCTCGAACCTGGCCGATGCCACGGACACCCTCTTGAGGAGCGCAGCCTTCGTCGGCCGGTTCACCGGGGCTGCTCCTGCGTGCGTCTGTTCATAGCAGTCATCGAGGCAAGCATCAGAAGGACGAAACGCGTGATTCGACTGGACGGTGTGGTCCGCCGCCGTGCAGCCAATACCCGAAAGACACTCGTGCCAGGGATCGTGCTCCGAGCGCCTCCGTCAGTCTCTACCCAGCGCTTGTGAACGCAATCACTTCCACCGCGGAGCAACGGCCTCGGTAGGCGACAGCCCCGCGCCCGCGTCGGGCGCGTTCGGCGTCAACATACGACGAACTGAACGCGCTCGAGCACGACGGCGAGCGCAGCCACCCCGTCGGTGGTGATCTTTGCCGGGCCGAGGTCCACCACAACGCTCCGGGCACCATCGGCGACCGATCGTCCGGCGTCCCGGAACGGTCACGTGTCCCCGTGCCGCGTGGGCGACGACCCGAAGGTCCCCTCGGCGGCGCGCCATCGCCCGTTCGGCTTGGAGCAGCTGGCTGGGGTCGAGGAGCCAGCCCGGCCGCTCCTAGCCGTTAGGGCGGGCGAGGACTCGCCATCGGGGCGTCGGCGGCGTGCCTCGCCGACGGCCCAGAGGAACCGCTGAACTTCGCGGCGTGCGTTGTCGGCGCCAGATGGATCTCTACGCGGACCGCGAGGCCGGTCCGGCGGACGCGACGTCATGCCCCCACGTCCAGCTCACCGTCGCCGAGGTGGCGCGCAGCCTCGGACAGCACGTTGCAGACGAACTCGGCCATGATGAGCGCGAGGCCGTCGCGGACCGCCATAGGGAGTCGGTCGTCGGTGCAAAGCGCCGCCGCGGTCTGCACCAAGCCATCGACCGCCGCGTCGACGACATGCACGAGATCGTCTGGATCCCAATGTGCGTAGCCGGCGATCGGCTCCACGATGTGGCAGGACGTCCCGAGCGGGCGGACGTCGGTCGCCAGCCGCATCTGGCGCTCGGCTGCGGCGTGCAGGAGATCCCGTACACAGAGGACACGGTCCACGGCCGTCGGCGTTCCGGGCACTTCTCGTCGGCCGCCCCGGCGCCCGCCTTGTCCGTCGGCGATGGCGCTCCGGCAACGGTCGGACAACGACCGCAGGCGCTCGAGGGCATCGGCGCGGTCGCCCCCGCACAGTCCGCAGTTGCTTTGTCCGACGGGGACCGCGACAGACGTTTCTCGGTGCGAAGGCGCCATCGCTGGCGCCTGGACCGTCGAGGAGCGCCGGCGGTCAAGCACGGGCGGAGAGGTCGACGACCGAGTCGCTTCCCCCGTACTGGTTTGGTTGGTAGTCGTCGGCGCCGTCGTCGTTGAGCCACCTCCCGCCTTCGGCGAGGTACCGGAACGCGTAGCGCCTCCCGGGCTCGACGACTACTGAGGCGCTCCACCGTCCCTTGCGCTTGCGCAACGGGGTAGCCATGGGGTCCCAATCGTTGAAGTCGCCTACTACTGCCGTCTGGCCGTCGTACGCGTCCTCGGGCGCGATGAACGTCACCTTCACGTGACCGCCTGCGGTGGGCTCGACCTCGATCATCGATGCGTTCCCGGGGATGTCCTGCCGGTGCCGGCTGGGTGGCCCGCACGAGCCGCCCGGTCCGCCGGCGCGGCCCACGTGGCAGACGACGCGTCGCGGCGGCGGTTCCCCGGGCTGGACCGCGATTCCAATCGTGGCGGATCGCCAATGAACCGCGACAGGCCGGCCTTGTCGAGCGATTGGAGAATCCGGTCGTTGGGCTGGCTGAGCCGGAGGGCGCCGCCCCGGCGTTCGAGGCTCGACGCGGCCGCAGCCAGCGCCTGCACTCCCGAAGGCCCGGCGTCCTGTAGGCGCCGCAGGTCGATGGCGACACGGAGGTTGCCCTGCCCCTCGATCAGATCCTCGAGCGCCGGTGCGAGCCGAGCGGCAGCGAGCGTATCGAGGGTCCCCCGCAGCGTGACCACGACGGTGCCCCGAAGGCGGCCAATCACGATGGCGAAGCCGCCCGTCGTGGCTTGGAGACCTTCCTCCGCCGTCCGTTCGACGTAGCGCGGTCCTCTTGCCGACTGGGCGGCCGTCATCGGCCCTCGTTCCCGTTACGAGGAAGGACCCAATCCACGGCGAAGTCGCCTGCTTCCCCGCTCGCCGCCCAGCCGTCCTGACGCCGACCGGCCTGTCGCTCGGCGACGAGCGGTCGCGTCCACGACGAAGGCGCCGTGCCACGCCTGGCGTCTGGCGGCGGAGGGGGGAATGGTGCAACGGACGTCATAGGCGATCCTCCTTGCTTCAGGCCCGGAGACGCCGAGAACAAGCCCGGCGAACTGCGCGTTGTCGGCTCGTCGCTGACGCCCAAATCGCCGTTGACCCGGGCGGGTTCCTGGAACTCTCACCCCTCCAACCAGCGGCGTCGAGACTCCGATGCCACCAGCTCGATCTGATCTAGAGGCACGCGTGCTGAGACTGACAACCACACGCACCAATGTTGTGCGGGAACGCTTCTCGACCCTTGGACCACCCCGGAATCGCCATCGGGTGCGTCGCTTGTTCAGCGTTGCACGGCTACCGCGGCGGCGCTATGGGGGTTCACACGGAGATCCGGCCTCCGTACCGCTACGGATGCCGTGCGCACCCTGCGGTCACGCCGAGCGCCCCGCTGCCGCACGGGGACGAGAGTTAGCCGTCACGAGCGACGATGCCGTGCCGCACCGCGTAGAGCACCAGCTCCACGTGGCTGTGCAGGCCCAGCTTCCTCATGGCGCGGGCTCGATGCGTCTCGACGGTGCGCCGGCTGATGAAAAGCTGCTCCGCGATTTCGGCGTTGGTCCGACCCTCGGCGGCCAGCTGCAGAACCTCCCGCTCCCTGGCCGTGAGGGCGTCGCCGGAGTCGGACTGACTGGCTGCTACGCCCCGGTATGCCTCGAGGGCCCGCTCGGTGAGTGGCGGGCTCAGGTACCGAAGGCCGGCAGCGACGGCCCGAACCGCCCGGGTGAGCTCAGCCGCCGGCGCCTGTTTGAGCGCATAGCCGGCCGCGCCGCTGCGCATGGCCTCAACCACGTACCCCGGGCTGTCGTGCATACTGAGGATCAGCACCGGTGGAGCCGAGGACCGCTGGGCCAGGTTGCGCGTCACCTCCAGGCCACTCTTGCCCGGCATCATCAGGTCGAGCACCACGACGTCGGGATGGAGGCGCTCGACAAGTTCAGCGACCTCCTGGCCGTCGATCGCTTGGCCGACGACCTCAAATTCCGCACTCGACTCCAGTAACGCGCGTATGCCCTCCCGCACCACGGGGTGATCGTCGGCCAGGATGAGCCGGAGCTTCAGCGCTGGCCCCGACTAGCGATCGGAAGCTCGGCGCAGACGGTTGTGCCGCGGCCTGGCTCGGACCGCAACGATAGCCGGCCACCAATCGACCGGGCACGCTCCTCCATGCCGGCGAGGCCGCCGGTCCGGCCCAGGGGGACAGCGTCGAGATCGAAGCCCGATCCTTCGTCGACCACCTCGACACGCAGCGCCGTCGGTTCGACCGCGCAGTCGACCGTCGCCTTCGTGACATCGGCGTGGCGAGCCACGTTGGTCAGCGCCTCCTGGACGATGCGATAGCTCGCCGTCTCGACCTCCGTCGGAAGGCGTCGATCCAGGCCAGGACACCGCAGCGCGACCTCCACTCCCGTCTGCGCACGGTACCGGTCGACGAGCCAGAACAATGCCGGCTGCAAGCCGAGGTCATCGAGCATGGCGGGGCGGAGGTCGAGGGACAGGTCGTGGACTCGGCGCAGCAGCTCGCCGGCCACCTCACGTGCTTGGCTCAGCCGATCCGCGACCTGCTCGGGCGAGAGGCTCTCGTGACCCTCGAGCGCCAGCTTGAGTCCCGTCAGGGCCTGACCCACCTCGTCGTGAAGCTCCCGGGCGATGCGCCGCCGTTCAACCTCCTGGGCCTCCACCACCGCGCGCGAGTGCGCCTGAAGGCGTTGGCGGAGGCTGCGCTCCCGGTCGTGGGCCGCGAGCAGGGCGGCTTCCACCTCTCCTCGACCGATCACCTCCGCCACGACGTTGGCCGTGGCCTGCAGGAAGTTCACGTCGTCGGCGCTGAAGCGTCGTCGGCTCGAGGTGTGAGCGCCGAGTACGCCCCACGGCCGATCCCGGCGGCCGATGATGGCGCTCATACCACTGACCACTCCGTGCTGCAGCAACAATGGCGGCGGCACAAAGCGGGTTTCTCGGGCCAGATCTTCGACGACGACCGGTCCCTCCGATGCCAGCGTGAAGCCCGCCTGGGACTCCACCCCCGAACCGACGGTGGCCTGCCCCACCAGCCCGTCCCGCCAACCTGATCCGGCCCGGAGGCGCAAACCGCTACCGTCGGAAAGAAGTTCGAGCACCTTGACGTATTCCACGTCGAGGGTGCTGGTCACGGCCTCCACAGCCGCTTCGAGCACGACGGACACGTCGAGATCCGCCAGCGCCCGTCGACCGAGCTCCGCCACCGCCGCCTGCTGTCGGGCGCGCGTCGCGAGGTCGGTTTCCACCTCGGTCCGTGCAATGGCGTCGGCGAGGACGTTCGCCACGGCTCGCAGGAAGTGCACATCGTCGCGGCTGAACAGCCGGGAGCTCTTCGTATAGGCGCCGAGCACGCCATAGGGCGTGGCTTCACCACGAAGGACGACCGTGACGCCGGAGGTGACGCCGTGGTCGGAGAGCAGACGCGGAATCCCGAAGCGGGTCTCCTGCGAGAGCTCCGAAATCACAAGCGGCCCGTCCGAGGCCAGGGTGAAACCCGCCGGCGACCCAAGACCGCCCGGAACGGTCGCGTGGCCCACGAGATCGTCTTCCCACCCGACGCCGGCCCGCAGGAGCAAGGCATCGTCATCCGGGAGCAGTTCCAGGACGGAGACGTACTCGACCGCCAGGATGCGGGCGACGCCGTTGACGGCGGCGGCCATGAGCGAGCCGACGTTGCGGCCGACGAGCGCCTCGCGACCCAACTCCGCCACAGCCTCCTGCTGGCGGGGACGAGCAGCGAGGTCCGCCTCGATCCGCTTCTGCTCCCGAAGGTCGCGAAACGTCGCGACCATCTCGATGTGCGCGTCGTCGACGGCCACCTGGACGCTCACCGCAACGGGAAGACGCGTACCGTCACGGTGCAAGATCGAGATCTCGCACTGCGACCGCTCACCGCCACCGGCCAGATGTCGTCGTGCCCGCTCGGCGACCAAGCAGCGGTCTTCCGGCGCGACGATTGTCATGAACGGCTGAAGAGCGAGGATCTCAGGCTCGGAGTACCCCGTCAGAGCGCAGAACACGTCGTTGACGACGATCGCCCTCTCCGGGCGCCCGACGACGAGGCCAATGCCCACCTGGCCCATGGCCTCCGGCAGGATCCGGCGCCAACTTGGCTCGCCCGCGGCATCCGGACTCTTCGTCATGGACACGACGTCGGGCGACGAGCCCATGCGGTCGACGCCGAAGGAGGGCTCGATCGTTGAGCAGTCGTCTGTCGGGGCGCGGGCCTACGCCGTGGGGCGCCGAGGGCCACTGGCTGCTCCGCCGATGCTCCCTGTCCAGCGAGAATGATCCATCGTCAAGCCTTTCCTTACGTGTGAAGATATTCACAACCGGCGCAGCGCGCAAGCACGCAGCTAGCCGCGGAGCGGGTGGCCCGGATGCGCAGCTCGCCCCCGTTGGCCTGGGGGGCCGCCAGCTCCCGCTCCATGCAGGCGGCCAGGAACTCCTCTCGGGCGCCTCGTCCCGATCTGCGGTCACGACGGGATTCGGGAGGACTACGACCACGGGGCGCACGTGCCGGAGCCGCTTCCCTCGATCGTGGAGCCGTCGCCGCAGACGTGGCGTGTCGTGAGTGAGGCGATGCTCAGCCTCGGGCGTCTCGATCAAGCTGGTCGCCAGATCGCGCCGCCGAGCGACGTGTTGGAGCTTGACCCCGACGACGAGGAGCCGGCGAGGCGGTCTCCCGAGTTGTGCGAGGTGCTCGGCTACGTCCGCGCCGCCGAGTACGCGTACGAAGGCGCAAGGAGCGCGGGATTTCAGCGACGCCGTCAGTGTGCAGAAATACGTGCTATGTATGTACTGCTGCACGTCGTGGCCCTACTCAGGCTCAGGTGACGGCCACCACGGGCGTATCACCGAGGGCGGGCTGCGGTGGCTTGCGCCAGCTCGTGTTGATCCTCCAGATCACGTACGAGATGAGGCCGAGGGGGATGGGCACGAGGTAGGTGAGCACGCGGTAGACCAGCACCGCCGCGACCACCGCGGCCCGCTCCCCTCCGGCGGTGACCAGGCCGCCGATCAGGGCGAGCTCCATGACGCCGACGCCGCCCGGCGTCAGCGGAATCGCGGTGACCAGCCGGGCGAAGGCGAACACGGCGAGCACCTCGGCCCAGTTGACCTCGTTGTTGGACACGCCGACCTCGCGCAGCGCCGCCAGCAGTACGACGTAGAGGGAGAGCTGGCTGACGACGGTCGTGAGCGTGATGAGGTGCCACCGCGTGCGGAGCAGGCCGATGGTCTTTTGGCGGAACCGGGTCACTGCGATGTCCCACCCCGTCGCCGGCGGCCGGTGGAGAAGGCGCAGGACCGACGACGCCACCCGGGCCGAGAGGTTGCCCAGGCGGGCGGCGGCGGCATCGGTGCGCAGGGCGAGGGCGAAGATGACGACGGCGCCGGCGAGGCCGAGGACGCCCAATGCGGCCGCGACGACCCGCGCCGCCGTCACCTGGCCCTGCAGGGCGAGGCACGCCAGCGCCAGGACGGGGATGGCGAGCTTGGCGAAGTTGTTCCAGATGCCCGAGATCAGCAGGGCCAGGGTCACGACCGACCGCCGGAAGCCCCACGAGTGGAACATGGCGTAGGTGAGCGCGATCGAGAGGTAGCTGCCCCCGGGGACGGTGTTCGCCAACGCCGTGGACGCCTCCGTGGCGACCGCGGCCTGGCGCATCTTCAGTCCGGGCAGGACCGACATCCACACGAACCAGTACGTGCACAGGTTCCACACGGCGACGACGGACAGGACCGATATCTCCGCCCCCGTCATGTCCCGCATGGCGTCCCAGACCTTGCTGAAGTCGGCCACCTTCGGCAGCACGAAGACGAAGATCACGACGACGATCGCCAGCGAGAACAGGCTCTGGAGGACGCGGCGCGTCGGAGATTTCTTCTTCGGAGCCGGGGTGTCGCTCGGCGTATCGCGTTCCTGCATGTGCGTGCCCCCCGTTGCGGCCATGCCGCCCAGCCACGACACTACGCCAAGTGACTTTTCTGGGGCGGGGCCGCGCACCTGGGTCCGGCACGGCGGTCCGCCTCCCGAGCGACGGTCTGCTCGTCCTCGCCGGCCTCGCCCTGCTCGTCCTCAGCTCGCCCTGGGTCGACGAAGACCACCTCTCGGCGATCGAACGCGGCGTGTTCCGCGCCGTCAACGGCCTCCCCTCGGTCATCTACCGGCCCATGTGGGTGTTCATGCAGCTCGGCAACTTCCTCGTGGTCCCGGCGGCAGTGCTGGTCGCGCTGATCGTCCGGAAGTGGCGCCTCGCCACCGGCCTGCTGCTCGGCGGCCTGATCACCTACGGGCTGGCCAAGGTGGTCAAGCGCATCGTCACCCGCGGCCGCCCGACCACCCTGCTGGACGACATCCACATCCACGGTACGCCGAGCTACGGGCTGGGCTTCGTGTCGGGCCACGCGGCCGTGGTCGCCACGCTCATCACGATCGCGTGGCCGTGGTTGAGCCGCCCGGCGCGCATCGTGGTCGTCGTGCTCGGGCTGGCCGTGTGCGTGGGACGGGTCTACGTCGGCGCCCACTTCCCGCTCGACATCGTCGGCGGGGTCGGGCTGGGTGTGGCGGTCGGAGGTCTGGTGCGGCTCATCCTCGGCCGTCCCGCGGCGGGCACGGCGGAGCCTGCCGGCCACACAGGCTGAGGTCGACATCGCGCTCGACCCTGTCCACCAGGTCGACCCGAGGCGTGAACGCCAGCGCCCGCTCGCCGAAGAAGACCTCGTCGGGGGTGCTCGCCGCCTTGGCGGAGAACCGGTAGGTGGTGCAGCCACCCGGGTAGACGTAGGAGCGCACCAGGGGCGCCTGGGCGGTGGTGGCGCGCGGCTCGAACCGCTCGGTGCCGGGCTCGTCGGTCGAGATCTGCGGTAGCCCGGCGACCTCACAGCGGGACGCCAGCGTGACCGTCACCGCCGCAGTCCCGGAGCGGTCGGAGTTCAGCGTGAACCGTGCCCGCCCGTCTTCGATGTCGGCGTGACCGAAGCTCCATCCCGACGGGAGGCCGGCGACGCACGGCACGAGGGCGGCCGACGGCACGGCCTGGGCCATGAGGATCATGGTGTCGTCGGTCCCGCACTCGGCCGTGTTGTGGATCGGGATGTTGTTGACGCCGAGGAACATCTGGACGGTGTAGAGCACGGCCAGCACGAACAACACCAGCACCACCAACGCGGTGCCGACCCGGCGGACGCTCCAGCGCTGGATGGCGATGCGAGCCCGCTGCGGCGCCAGCGCTCGGAACTGGGACAGCAGGTCCCGCCCGTCGGCCTTCATGGCCATCCGCAACTGCGTCGGACTGGCCACGCCCCGCGTCGCCGCGAACGCCTCGGCGATCTCCTCGGGGGTGAACCACTGCAGCGCCCGCTGGTAGACGCGATCGGCGTCGCTGCGCACCGCCAGCACCAGCATCATGTTGGCCAGGTCGACCGCCTGCCGCCACGGCGACGGGCGCACCTGCACGAAGAACGAGTCGATCAGGTAGACGACCCGGTCGCGCACGAGCAGGTTGGCGGG
>JBOGIC010000355.1:0-8112 GCA_050744985.1 Acidimicrobiales bacterium | reverse complement strand
CGCTGCTGGTGGGCGGCGAGCAGGAACGGTCCCGCCGGGCCGGCACCGAGAACGTGGCCGGCATCGTCGGGTTCGGCGCCGCCGCGGCCGCAGCGTCACTGTCACCCGGCGACGGCGAGCGCCGCCTGACCGAGGCCGTCCTGTCGGCGGTCGCCGCCGTGGACGGCGTGCGCGTCTACGGCGATCCCGCCGACCGCCTGCCCCACATCGTGTGCCTGGGCGTGGACGGTGTCGAGGCCGAGGCCGTCCTCCTGGGCCTCGACCAGGCCGGTATCGCCGTCCACTCGGGCAGCGCCTGTTCGTCGGAGTCGCTCGAGCCCTCGCCCGTCCTGGAAGCGATGGGCGTCGAGGCCGAACGGTCGCTCCGCGTATCGGTGGGCTGGTCGACCACCACCGCGGACATCGACGCGTTCACGTCGGCGCTGCCGAAGGTCGTCACCCACCTCCGCTTACTTCGCGAAAGTGGTACCTCATAGGGCCAAAGCCGCGGAGCAAAGCCGGGGGGTTGATGGCAAGCTCACGCTGTGAGGGGGCATGCGGCACTCGCGGTGGCGCTGGTGGCCGTGTTCTCGGTCGCCGTCGTCAGCCTCGGAGTGAAGTCGGGCCACGAGTTCTGGCCCCGCCCGCACGCCGACGTCAGCGAACGGGAATCCGGCGCTCCCCCGGTCGCGGCCTCGCTCGGACGACCGCAGGGTGCGCCGCGGCTCGCCGTCTGGGAGGCCAACGCCGCCCGCGTCATGGACGACTTCACCCTCGCCGCGGCGGGTATCCGGGTGCCCGTGGGTGCCAACGTGTTCGCCGCCCGCATCTACGCCGGCGGCCAGTCGCCCGCCTACCGGTTCTACGAGGCGGGCGGGGGCGCCTTCGACGAGACCTTCTACCCGGCCTCGGCGGTGAAGCTGCTCGCCGCGCTGGGCGCCCTCGACTTCGCGGCGTCGCTCGGCTTCACCGGCGACGTCGTGATCGACGGCGGCTCCACGCTGCGCGAGATCGTCGACGGCGCGATCCGGTGGTCGTCGAACGACGACTACGACCTGCTCGTCCAGATCGCCGGAGCGGACCGCCTCAACCTCGAGTTCCTGCCGGCCAACGGGTACGACACGACGGTCATTCAGGAGTCGTATACCAATGCGGACGTCCTTCTGTGGTCACCGTCGATGGTCCTGAGCGAGGACGGGCGTGAGGTCGAGGTGCCGGAGCGCAACGGGCGGGGCTTTTACGGATGCGGCGTGACCAACTGCTCGACGCTGTTCGACCTGACCGATGCGATCCGCCGCGTGGTCCTCGACGCCGAGATCCCCACCGCCGAGCGCTTCGCCCTCGCACCGGCTGACATCACCGCCCTGCAGGTCTCGCTCCTGGGCGCCGACGCGTGGATCACGCCCGGTGTCCAGGACGCACTCGGCTCCGATGCGCTGGTGTTCGCCAAGCCCGGCCATGTGGGCGGGCTGGATTGCGTCGACGATGCGCTGGTGGCGGCGCCATCGTCCGGCGACCGCTACCTGATCGGCCTCTCGGTGCCCGACTATGAGGGGTGCGACCTGCTGCCGGCGCTCGCCGCCGAGGTCCTCACCGTGCTCGACCACGAGCGCGACGGACCGGCGCTGCGGACCGACGGCAGCCTGGTGGACGTCGTGGACGGCCATCAGGTGCACGACTGACGCCCGGATATATTCGGACGCGCTCGACTCTGCCCTCGCCGGCGGTGGGAGGATCCGCATGATCACCCGGTTGTCTTCACCCACCCAGGACCTCGAGGACCACTACGACGTCGTCGTCGTCGGTTCCGGCTACGGCGGCGCCATCACCGCGTCGCGCCTGGCCCGTGCCGGTCGCTCCGTGTGCCTGTTCGAGCAGGGCAAGGAGCTGCGGCCCGGCGAGTACCCCGACACGCTCGCCGAAGCGGTCGACAGCATGCAGATCGACTTCCCCGAAGGCCACGTCGGATCGCGCACGGCGCTCTACAACATGCACGTCGACCGCGACATCAACGTCATCCACGGCTGCGGCCTGGGCGGGACCTCGTTGATCAACGCCAACGTCTCGCTGCGGGCCGATCCGCGGCTGTTCGACGACCGGCGGTGGCCGCAGGCACTCCGCGACGACGTGGGCACGCTGATCGAGGAGGGCTACGACCGGGCCACCGAGATGCTCAAGCCCACCCCGCTGCCCGACCACATCGGCCTCCACAAGCTCGACGCCCTGGCCCGCTCGGCCGCCCACGCCGGCGGCACGTTCTACCGGGTGCCGATCAACGTCACGTTCCAGGACGGCGTCAACCACGTGGGCGTCGAGCAGTCGGCGTGCACGCTCTGCGGCGACTGCGTGTCGGGCTGCAACTACGGCGCCAAGAACACGACGCTCATGAACTACCTCCCGGACGCGCGCAACCGCGGGGCGAAGATCTTCACGCAGGTCGACGTGCGGTCGGTCGAGCCGAAGGACGGGAAATGGCTCGTCCACTACCAGCTGCTCGACACCGGCCGGGAGTGGTTCCACTCGCCCACCATGTTCGTGAGCGCCGACATCGTCGTGCTGGCGGCCGGCACGCTGGGCTCGACCGAGATCCTCCTGCGCTCCCGCGCCGGCGGGCTGCCCGTGTCGGACCTGACCGGCACGCGCTTCACGGGCAACGGCGACGTGCTCGGGTTCAGCTACAACGGCGAGGTCGGGGTCGACGGCATCGGCTGGGGCAGCCACCCGCCGGGCAGGCTGGAGCCGGTCGGGCCGTGCATCACCGGTGCCATCGACCGCCGCGACACCCCCGACGTCGAGCAGGGCACGATCACCGAGGAGGGCTCGATCCCCGGCGCCCTCGGTCCCTTGCTGCCGATCGCCTTCGCCGCCGCCGCCGACGCCATCGGCGTCGACACCGACCACAGCATCGGCGACGAGGTCAAAGAGCACGCTCGGGAGCTCGACAGCCTGCTCCACGGCCCTTACCGCGGTGCCGTCGCCAGCACCCAGACCTACCTCGTGATGGCCCACGACGACGCCGGGGGCACGATGGACCTCGAAGGTGACCGCCTGCGCGTCCGGTGGCCGGGCGTCGGCCGCGGCGAGCTCTTCGACCGCATATCCGACGACCTGGCCAAGGCCACCGTCCCGCTGGGCGGCACGTACCTGCGCAACCCACTGTGGACCAAGATCCTCGGGGACCAGCTGGTGACCGTCCACCCGCTCGGTGGCTGCCCCATGGGCGAGGACGCATCCAGCGGCGTGGTCAACCACAAGGGACAGGTGTTCGCCGGCACCGAGGGCACGGCCGTGCACGAAGGGCTGTACGTGTCCGACGGCGCCGTGATCCCCCGCCCGCTGGGCGTCAACCCGCTGCTCACGATCTCGGCCGTCACCGAGCGATGCTGCGCGCTGATCGCCGCCGACCGCGGGTGGACGATCGACTACTCGCTGCCGTCGACGCCCCCGCCCCCGCCTCCGGCGCTCAAAGTCGGCATCGAGTTCACCGAGACGATGAAGGGCGTCATCTCGACGACCGCGCTCACGGACTTCGCGGCCGCCGAGCGCGCCGGGAAGGAGGCCGGCACCCCGTTCTCGTTCATCCTCACGATCCGCTCCGACGACCTCGACGCCATGCTGGCGGACCCGCAGTGCGAGGCCCGCATGGTCGGCACCGTGAGCGCACCGTCGTTGTCTCCCGATCCCATCACGGTCACGCGGGGCGTGTTCAACCTGTTCGTCGACGACCCGGAGGTACCGGACGGGCGGCGGATGCGCTACCGGATGCTGCTCACGACCGAGCAGGGGAAGCGCTACTGGTTCACCGGCTTCAAGCTGATCCACCACGACAAGCCGCTCGACCTGTGGGCCGACACGACGACGCTGTTCATCACCGTCTACGACGGTGAGGACGACACCGGCCCGGTCGTGGCCAAGGGCGTGCTCCACATCCTGCCCGAGGACTTCGCCATCCAGATGGCCGCCACCAAGGCGGTCAACGCCAGCGACGAGAAGGAACGGTTGGAGGCCACGGCGAAGTTCGGCCGGTTCTTCGCCGGCAAGCTGTACGAGACCTACGGCGGTGTGGCGACACCGCTGGAGCGGTTCGACCCGCACGCCCCACCCCGCAAGAAGCGCCCCCTGCGCGTGCAGGCGCCCGTGGTGCACCCGTTCCGCACCGACGACGGCGTCGACCTGTTGCTCACTCGGTACCAGGGCGGCACCAAGGGGCCGGTCATCCTGTCCCACGGCCTGGGCGTGTCCAGCAAGATCTATTCGATCGACACGATCGACACCAACCTGCTCGAGTTCCTCTACGCCCAGGGCTACGACGTCTGGTTGCTCGACTACCGGGCCAGCATCGACCTGCCGGCGTCGTCGGCGCTGCAGTTCACCGCCGACGACATCGCCAAGTACGACTATCCGGCGGCGGTCGCGGTCGTGCTCAACGAGACCGGCGCCCCGAGCGTGCAGTTCGTCGTGCACTGCTTCGGCGCGACGACATTCTTCATGGCCATGCTGGCGGGCCTGCAGGGCGTCCGGTCGGCGGCCGTCTCCCAGATCGCCACCCACGTCATCACGCCGCTGGTCACGCGCGTGAAGTCGGAGCTGTACCTGCCGACCGTGCTCGAGCGGCTCGGCATCAACAAGATGACGGCCTACACGTCGGCCAACGCCGACTGGGTCAGCCGGCTCTACGACAAGCTGCTCGACGTCGTCCCCGACGACTACGAGGAGCTGTGCCGTTCGGCAACCTGCCACCGGATCACGTTCATGTACTCGTTGCTCTACGAGCACGACCAGCTCAACGAACTGACGCACAACGCGCTGCACGAGATGTTCGGCGTGACCCCCATCTCGGCGCTCGAGCACCTCGCGCTGATGGTGCGCAAGGGCGGCCTGCGGGACGCTCAGGGCCGGGACGTGTACCTCCCTCATCTGGATCGGCTGGCGATCCCGATCACCTTCGTCCACGGCGCCGAGAACGCCTGCTTCCTCCCCAAGAGCACGGCCAAGACCCTGCAGGTGCTGCGCCAGGCGAACGGGCCCGACCTGTACCAGCGCTACGTCGTGTCGAACTACGGCCACATCGACTGCATCTTCGGCAAGAATGCCGCGCGCGACATCTACCCACTCATGCTCAAGCAGCTGGAGGCGACACTGTGATGAGAAGGTCCATGGTCGTGGTGGCAGTAGCGATGGCGGTGGGGGCCTTGGTGCTGCCGGGTACGGCGCAGGCGTCGCCGTTTACCGCCGACCTCATCCTCGACCGGCTGCTGCAGCGCTTCGTCCTGGTCCCGGGCGCCTCGCCGGGCATCGGTGTCGTCGTGCACCGCGGCTCGGACCTGTCGCTGCACACGGCCGGTGTGGCGGACGTGACGACCCGCGCCCCGTTCCGGCTCGACGACCACATGCGCCTCGCCAGCGTGGCCAAGGCGTTCAGCGGCGCGGCGTCCCAGGGGCTCATCCCGCTGAACACGACGGTTGGTTCGCTCCGGCCCGACCTGCCGGCGGCCTGGTCGGCTATCACGCTGGGCCAGCTCCTCAACCACACCAGCGGGATCCCCGACTTCAGCAAGACGCCCGCGTTCGTGGCCGCACTCCTGGCCTCGTTGCTGGACCCGCCCCCGCCCCGGCAGCTGCTGTCCTTCATCGAGAACGACCCGCTGCTGTTCCCGCCCGGCAGCCGGTACCAGTACTCCAATTCCGACAACATCGTCGTCGGCCTCATGGTCGAGTCCTTCACCGGGAAGCCGTACGAGCAGGTGCTGGCGGAGCGCGTGTTCGGGCCGTTCGGGCTCTCGGAGACAAGCCTGCCGCGGGACCAGCATGTCCCGGACCCGAAGATCCACGGCTACGAGGTCAACCCCCTCGAGGACGTCACCGAACTGTTCGCCGCCGGCTGGACCTGGGCGTCGGGCGGCATCGTCTCCACGCCCCGCGATGCCGACCGTTTCGTCCGCGCCTACGCCGCCGGCTTCTCCTCGGGACCGTACATTGCCGGCGGTTCCTCTGAGCCTCCGGGTCCCGGCACCAACTCCGCCGGGCACGCGATCTTCCGTTACCAGACATCCTGCGGCACGGTCTACGGCCACACCGGCAACACCGCCGGCTACACGCAGTTCATCGCGTCCACGCCGGACGGCACCCGCTCCACGGTGGTTTCGGTCAACGCCCAACTCACGCCGTCGTCCAACCTGCGCGTGTTCACCGAGCTCCGCAACATCTACCAATACGCCGTCTGCGCCGCCCTGGCGCGCTAGCACCCGACCTGGGTGTCGCGAGATGCCCAGGCGCTTTTGCCCTGGTCCCATGCCCACGTTCGGAGCACGTGGCCACAGACGCTGCGGTAGGGGTAGTTCAGCGTCCGCCTGTAGGAGATCTTTCCGTAGTTGTTGCACTCCGGGCCGCACGGGCCCGCGCCCGCAAGCGTCCACTCGCCATTGATGGCCGGCGCTCCGGCGGTCAGGTCCTGGAACGTAACGTAGACGTTGCCGCCGGGCGTGAAGTTGTAGCCGCCGACCGGAACGGTGACATAGGTCCGCCACGTGTCGGGCGACACGCCGCCGCTGTCCCACACCTAGAGCTGACCGACGGTCACGACGGGCTGCGTTGCCGCCGATGCCGGCGCGGCCACACCGAGTGTGACGACAGCAACGACGAACGAGATGAAGATGATGAACTTGCGCATGCCACGTCTGTATGCCGGACCGCCTCGGGCGTTACGTCTCTCACGGCGGACCTCGTCGGCGGCTTCGCCATCGATTGTGGTAGCCGCACGCCAGCTGTCCGTTCGCTTGCGTTGTCAGCCCTCCGGCTGACCAGGGCCGCACGTGGTCGACCTCGCAGTGCGAGGCCGGCGCCTCGCAGAACTGCGAGAAGCACTCGCGGTCGCGCACCTCGATCGCCCGCCGGGTGGCCCCGTCGAAGAACCGCCGCCGCACGCCCACACCCATCACCCGGTCGGGCCCGTCGAAGACCACCCGCTCGACCCAGCTCTGGTCGAGCAGCCGCAGCACCGAGCCGGGGCTCACGACCGTGCCGTTCGCCAGCTCGCACACCCGCCCGGCCAGGGTCTCGTAGCCCACCAGCACGGTGACCAGCGGCTCGGGAATGCGGGCGCCCTCGGGCACCGCCCCGGCCCGGCGCGCCATCTCGACCAGCGCGTCGGCCCGCCGCTGCGACGGCGCGCGCGACAGGTCAGTGGCCCGCACGCCCTCGCCCACCCGGCCCCGGGCCTCGGCCCAGTCGGCCGCGAACAGCTCGTCTTCGATCTTGCGCAGCGCGGCCGCAAAGATGCCGCCGCCGATCGGGTCGAGCACGCCGTCGATCACCCGGACGCCCCCGAAGGTCTCCGACACGTGCAACCGCCGGGCCGCGTGCTGGGCTTCAGCTTCGTCCTCGACGCCGTCGGGATCGTTCAGATGTCGCCAGTAGGCCACCGCCCGGCAGAAGTGCGAGTAGCGCAACTCGGCGGCCTGCGCGACCAGCAGCCGCTCGTCCCGCTCGAAGGCCTCCTCTGTACCCGGCTGGCGCGCCTGTGCGAGCACCTCCACCTGAGCCTCGCCGATCTCGCCGGCCAACCACGCCGCCTCCACCCGGCCCATGTGCCGCAGCGACCGCCCGAGCGACACCCGCCGCCGAGCCACTCCGAGCGGAAGCCGGCACCGGGTGCCGACCCACGCCGCCGCCGTGCGGGCCCCATCGGCTTCCCACGAGCCGCCGGCATCGAACGCCGCGACCGCCTTGGCCACGACCGCGCTCAGCCGCTCGAGCTGTCGATGCAACTCCACGACCGTCTGCCCGTCACCAAGCACCCCGGCGGCAAGAGCGTCAATGGAGGCGCTCAACTCCCGCACTGTCTCGGTGTATCCCGACATATCACGATGATAGTCGAACACACGTTCGACTACAAGAGAATGCACGACATTTATGGAAAATACGCTCGGGCGGCCGTCGGGCTATCCGGTCCGGGAGAAGCGGACGTGGGCGACCGACGGGGAGCCGGCGAACTGGGTGCACGTGTACCCGGCCGGACCGCCGTCGAGGTTGTCGAACAGGCGGGCACCGTCGCCGAGGAGGATCGGGACGATGGCGACGTGCAGGTCGTCGAGGAGACCGGCGCGGAGGTACTGCTGCACGGTCGCGGCTCCG
>JBOGIC010000354.1:0-3727 GCA_050744985.1 Acidimicrobiales bacterium | reverse complement strand
GTACTGGTCGCCTCGGCTGTCGCGGCGCTGGCCGGCGCCCTGCTGTTGCGCCGGTCGGCCCCGCCCCCCTGACGCTTTACTCCGCGCCATTGGGGCTGTGAGACCCCTGTTTCGCGGATCAAACGGTTGGGCGGCGTCGCCTGCTAGCGTGCCGAACACATGTTCGACCTCAGCGGGCTCAACCCCGAGCAACGGGAGGCGGTGGAGCACGGCGACACCCCGCTGCTGTTGCTGGCGGGCGCCGGCACGGGCAAGACGGCCACGCTCGCCGCCCGGGTCGCCGCCCTCCTCGAGCGGGGCATCGAGCCCGAGCGCGTGTGCCTGCTGACCTTCTCGCGGCGGGCCGCCAGCGAGATGTTGAACCGGGCGGCACGACTGGGCGACCGGGCCCAGGCGGCGCGGGTCGTCGGTGGCACCTTCCACTCCGTCGCCCAGCGCCTGCTCCACCGCCACGGCCAGCTCATCGGGCTCGACCCTGGCTTCAGCGTGCTCGACGCCGCCGACGCCAAGGAGCTGATGGGCCTGGTCCGCCACGAGCTGGGCCTGAGCGGCGTCACGGGCAGCCGCTTCCCGAAGAAGGACACCCTCGCCGCCATCCTCAGCCACGTCACCAATGCGCAGGAGCGCCTGTCCGAGGTGGTCGCCCGGTCGTTCCCGTGGTGCAGCGACGACCTCGACGCCATACGGGACGTGTTCGCCGCCTACACCGCTCGCAAGCGCGCCCAGCGGCTCTGCGACTTCGACGACCTGCTCCTGCTGGTCCGTGCCCTCGGGGGGGCCGACGTCGGCGCACGCCTGCTGGCCGGGCTGTTCGACCACGTGCTGGTCGACGAGTACCAGGACGTGAACGGCCTGCAGGTCGACCTCCTCGACCGGCTACGCCCGGGGGGGCAGGGCCTCACGGCGGTCGGCGACGACGCCCAGGCGATCTACGGCTTCCGGGCCGCCAGCACCGCCGCGATCCTCGGGTTCCCCGATCGGTACCCCGGCGCCCGGGTCATCCGGCTCGAGCACAACTACCGGTCCACCGTGCCGATCCTGGCCCTCGCCAACCAGGTGATGGACGACGCGCCCGGCGGTGCGGCGAAACGCCTGTGGTCGCAGCGCCCGGGCCGCCGGCGCCCGGTGTTGCGCACGTGCGCCGACGAGTCGGCCGAGGCGGAGGCGGTGTGCGACTCGGTGCTCCAGCACCGCGAGCACGGCATCCCCCTCCGGGAGCAGGCCGTGCTGTTCCGCGCCGCCAACCACGCCGCCGTCCTCGAGCTCGCCCTCGGCCGGCGGCGGATCCCCTACGTGAAGTACGGCGGGCTGCGGTTCCTCGAGGCGGCCCACGTCAAGGACCTGCTGGCCCTCCTGCGCATGCTCGACAACCCATGGGACGAGCTGGCGTGGTTCCGGGTGCTGCAACTGCTCGAAGGCGTCGGTGCGGCCACGGCCCGCCGGGTGATGGACGACCTGGGGGTCACGCGCCCACCGGCGGGCGCCGACCCGGGCGCCCTCACGCCCCTGGCCCGCCTCCTGGCCGCCCCGCCGGTCGTGCCCGACGGCGCCCGGGAGGAGATGGCCGGGCTGCGGGCGGCGCTGGGCGCGTGCAGCGACGGCCCGGTGCCTCCCGGAGTGCAGGTCGACCGGCTCCGGCAGTGGCTCGACCCGGTGATCCACCGCCGCTATGACGCCCCGGCGGCGCGCTGCGGCGATCTCGAGGCGCTGGCCGAACAGGCGGCCACGTCGGGGAGCCGCGGCCGGTTCGTCGCCGACCTCACCATCGACCCACCGGTGAACACGGGCGACTTCGCCGGCCGGCCGTCCCTCGACGACGACTGGCTGGTGCTCTCGACGGTCCACTCGGCCAAGGGTGGCGAGTGGACGGTCGTGCACCTGATCCACGCCGCCGACGGGGCGTTCCCCTCCGATCTGGCGACGGGCGACGCCGACGCGCTGGCGGAGGAGCGGCGGCTGTTCTACGTGGCGGTCACGCGGGCGCGCGACGTGCTCGAGGTCGCCGCGCCGGTGCGCTTCCACAAGTACCGGCACCGCCTCGACGACATTCACGGATTCGCCGCCCTCAGCCGGTTCCTGAGCCCCGAGGTGCGGGCCCTGATGGACGCCGAGCACGCCGGTGCGCCGGCCGGGGGCGAGGCGGAAGTCACCGACATGGATGGCGGCGGGGTCGAGGCACCCGCAACGCACGGCGTGGCGCTGGTGGACGCCCTGCTCGCCGACCTGTGGTCGTGACCGGTTACGGCGAGATCAGGTGACGCGGATGCGGCTGGTCAGCTCGTCGCGCTTCAGCTCGAAGTCGTCGATGCTGATCGTGCCCTCGTCGTAGGCGCGGTGGAGCGACTCCAGCGCGGCGAGGACCTTGGCCTCGTCGTGCTCGTGAACGACAGGGTCGTCGGACGGACCGTCCTCGTCGCCACGGGTGATCCGACGCTCGCGCTTGGCGGCCGCCTTCGCCTTCTTGTCACGCTCGCGTTGAAGTTTGCCGAAGGTCGCTCGATGCTTAGCCATTCACTACTCCTCAGTGCGGCCGCCGGAACGGCCCCTCTCGCGGGGCGGTGACGGCGTCGAACATCCAACAGGCCGCACCAACGAGCCATCAGGCGGAAGACCAAGCCTACCTCAGCTGGCAGGCCAAGCCCGACCGGGGGACCTATGGATAAGACAACAACACCACCGCACGGGCCGCCATTCCCGGCGCGGCGTACACGTGGGGCTGGTCGGCGGCGAAGTGGGCGAAGTCGCCGACCCGCAGCTCGACCGGCTCCTCGACCGTCCCCGTGACCATCCGTCCCCTCGTCACGAGCACGTGCTCCACCGTGCCGGGGCTGTGTGGGGAGGACTCTCGTCGACCGCCGGCCGGGAACGACAGTTCGTAGACCTCGACGATGGCGCGTCCGACGAGCCGCTCGAGGAACGAGATGTAGTCGCCCTCCTGGTCCACGGGCTGACGCTCGTTGGCCCGCACGACTTGCACGGCCTGATCGTTCTCCGCCAGGAGGTCCCCGGACGGCACCCCCAGCGCGTCGGCGAGGGCGCCGATGGTCTCGATGGTCGGGTTACCCCGGCCCGACTCGAGCGAGGAGAGTGTCGCCTTGGCGACGTCGGACCGCCGGGCCAGGTCCGATAGCGACAAGCCCCGCTCGACGCGCGTCCGTCGCAGGTTTCGCGCGAGGGCACGGACCACTACGCCCCGGTCGTTCCGCATGTACTGCTCCTCGCAACTCGTACCCAGCCAGAGCCGGAGATCGGAGACGGGGGGTGTGCGGGCGGCGGCGCATCGCTCCTGATCCGGCACATCTGGTCTACTCCAAAACGCGTCGAAAATGAAGGGCGGGCGCCGCGTTACGGGCGGATGAATAAGGTCCTTTGGCCCTGTTCGGTGTGCCGAACGGATATACACTCTGGACCGAACGACGGTCCGAACCCTAAAGCGCTGGGAAGTGGCGCGGAGCCAGTCGCGGAAGCACGCTCAGGGGGGTCGGACATGAGGGTCGCCGTTCAGCAACGGCATCGTCTCTATCGCGAAGGGTTGGCCGAGTTGCTCGCCGCCGAACGCGATCTTTGCGTCGTCGGCCGCGTCGAAACGGCGGCGGAGCTCGTCGCCCTCTGCGATCGCGCCGTGCCCGACGTCGCGGTGCTGGACTGGGATGGCCGGGACGCACCCCCTCGGGAGACGGCGCGACGCCTGCGCCGGGACGATCCGTCCCTGCGCCTGGTCGTGCTG
>JBOGIC010000353.1:0-2013 GCA_050744985.1 Acidimicrobiales bacterium | reverse complement strand
GAGGTGGCGGGCGCCCAGTTCGTGGACGTGGACGGTGGTGTCGGGGAAGGCCGCCGCCACGTCGCCGACCCCGCCGGCGTGATCGAGGTGGATGTGGGTCACGACCACCGCCGCCAGGTCGCCCGGTGCCACGCCCAGCCCGGCGAGGGACTCCAGCAGCGACCCCACCGACGACTGGCTACCCGTCTCGACGAGCACGGTCGGCGGGCCTTCGATGAGGTAGCCGGCCGTCACCTGCTCCCAGCCGCCCAGCCGGGTGTCGATCTGAGTGACGCCGGGCGCGACGACGGTCGTCGTGCTCACAGGTCGGGCAGCACCGTGGCCGCGAACTCATCGATGCGCGCCCATCCCTCGGACGGCCAGCTGGCGATGAGGACGTCGAACCCGACCTCCCGAAGGCCGTCGGCGGTGCGGCGCACCTCGTCCCACGGCTCCGACAGCGAGAGGTAGCTCGAGCGCCTGAGGGTCGTCGGGTCGCGGCCGGCGTCTTCGGCCAGTTGGTCCAGGAGCTTCGACTTGCGGGCCAGCTCGGCGACATTCCCGAAGCCGTGCCAGACATCGGCCTTCCGGGCGACCAGGGGCAGCATGCGTCGCTCTCCCTGCCCGCCGATCCAGATCGGCGGATGGGGCCGCTGGACGGGCAGGGGGCGGTAGGTGGCGTTACGCAGCCGGTAGTACCGGCCGTCGTAGTCGACGCCCGCTTCGGTCATCAGCCGGGTCACCACGTCGACGGCTTCGGCCAGGCGCGAGATCCGCTCGCCCGCGGGTGGGAACTCGATTCCGAGCTCGATGTGCTCCTGCTCGAACCACGCCGCGCCCATCCCCAGGTCCAGGCGGCCGCCCGAGATGTGGTCGACCGTGACCGCTTCGGCCGCCAGCATGGAGGGGTGCCGGTAGGTGACGCCCGTCACGAGCGCACCGAGGCGGATCCGGCTCGTCTTGGCGGCCAGCCCGGCCAGCAGCGTCCACGCTTCGAAGCACGGCCCCTCACGTGGCCCGTACAACGCTTTCAGGTGGTCGAACACCCACGCCCCGCCGAACCCGGCCTCCTCGGCGAACGCCACCCGGCGGAGCAGCTCGTCCCACGGCTGCTGGTGCTGGCTGATGTCGACGTCGACCCTCACTGGTCGGTGAGCTCCACCGGCGGCTTGGGACGGGTGTCCACGTGCAGCTGGAACACGTCGGGCCGGGCGTAGTGACCGATGGGGTCGATCTGGCGGTGCGCCAGGTGGGCCCGCGCCACGTCGATGTCGGCGTAGACGATGCCCTCCGCCTCGACGAGCGGGCCGGCCAGGATGTCGCCGTCGGGAGCGACGATCGCCGAGTTGCCCCGTGCCAGCCAATCGTCCTCGCCGCCGTAGAGGTCGTCCCGGCATGCCCCACACGAGCCGCTCGCCGCCGGTGGGCATGAGCTTGGGTGCGCGCCGAGGAGGGTGCTGTCGGGGCCGACGTAGACGACGGTGTTGTACAGCGTGCTGCCGTCGCGCTCGTTGACGCCGATCGAGACGTAGGCCTCGGCCGCGGCCGCCGCCTCGCCGAGGGCATCGGTAGCGGGCCCGGGGATCACGACCGACTGGTCGAGCAGCCGGGCGTACCAGTCGCTCGCTCCGTCGTCCCACGGCCGGGACCGCCACACCCAGTCGGGGTAGGCGGGCACGAACGTCTCCGGGAAGACGATCAGCCCGGCGCCTCCGGCCGCAGCCGTGTCGATGAACCCGCACGCCTTCTCGACGGTCGCCTCGCGGTCGAGGAAGACGGGCGAGGTCTGGACGGCGGCGGCGCGGACGTTCATCGCCCCGAGGCTATGGGTACCCCTCGACCATCGGCACTTTGGATCGCCTTCGCCACGACGCGGCCGCGTGCCGCGCCTGCCCGTTGTGGGAGCACGCCACGCAGACCGTGTTCGGCGAGGGGCCGGAGGGCGCCCGCCTGATGATGGTCGGCGAGCAGCCCGGCGACCAGGAGGACAAAGAGGGCCGGCCGTTCGTCGGTCCCGCCGGCAAGCTGCTCGAC
>JBOGIC010000352.1:0-2355 GCA_050744985.1 Acidimicrobiales bacterium | reverse complement strand
CTCCTACAGCGGCTACGGCGGCTATCACCCGTACGGTGGCTATTTCGGCGCCGCCGCCACGCAGGGCCCGGCCGCCGCGGTCGCCCTCGGCTACGGCGGCTATGGCGGCTACGGCTGGTATGGGTACTACGGCTGACCGGTGCTCGTCCGCCGGGCCCGGCCACTCGTCCTGACGCTGCCGCCGGCAGGCCTCCAGGCGTTCAACTTCCTCACCCGACAGGGGATCCCGTGCGACCCCCTGTCGGTCGACATCCTGGCGCGGGCCGGCGACTGGTCCCCGGCGCCCGCGCTCGTCGAGTCGTACCCGCCCCCGGCGCGGCCCGCGGTCGACACCGAGGTTCGGCGGTTGGTCGAGGCCACGTGCCTGGTGGTGGCGGGCACGCCCGCCGCCGCTCGCGACGCCCAGTACGAAGCGGAGTGGGCGTGGGGGGAGACGGCCGGCCTCTACCACTTCAGCCTGAAGGAGTGCGAGTTCCTGCCGACCCCGCAGGCCAACCAGTGGCTGGAGTATCAGACCCAGACGACGCCCGCTCCCCCGCTGTACCGCACGAACGCCGAGTTCGGGTCCGAGTTCGCGCTCGAGCGGCCGAAGCTGGACGAGGGAATCTTCTCGATCATGAGCGCCCGGCGCAGCGAACGGGTCTTTCGGCCCGATCCGATCCCCGTCGAGGCGCTCTCCGAGTGCCTCTTCGCCGGATTGGGCATCACGGGCTTTCTCGATGTCCCGATCCCCGGCCACGCCCCGTTGCCCTTGAAGATGGCACCGTCGGGCGGTGGGCGGAACCCCTACGAGGCCTATGTCTACGCCCAGCGGGTCGATGGCCTGCCCGCCGGCATCTACCACTATTCCGCCGTCGAGCATTCGCTCGCCGTGGTGCGGGAACCGCCCCTCCCGCCGCCGCGCCTGCTCTTCGGAGGACAGGAGTGGACCGACGGTGCGGCGGCGATCATCCTCCTCGTCGCCCACTTCCAGCGCACGATGTGGAAGTACCCGCATCCCTCGGCGTACCGGGTCGTGCTCATCGAGGCCGGCCACATCGGCCAGAACATCGCCCTGGCGGCGGCCACCCATGACCTCGCCGCCATCCCGGTCGCGGCGCTCAACGACACGCTCGACAGCGAGGTCCTGGGCATCGACTTCGTGAACGATTCGGTGGTGTGCGGGCTCATCCTCGGGAGCCGGCCGGAGCCCGGCGCCGAAGGCGTCCTCGAGCGCCAGCTCTTCAGCGTCCACGAATGACACTGAAGGCCGTCCTCGCCGAACTGGCCGTCGACCCGGCCAAGCTGGCCGGCTTCCTGGCCGATCCCGTCGGCACGCTGGAAGCGGCGGGCGTGCCCAAAGAGGACCTCGACGCGGTCCAAAGCGGCAATCGAGACCTGGTCTACGCCCGGCTCACCGGTGAGCGGCCGTTCTCGACCGCGCCCGTCATACGACCGGGCCGGGCGCGCGGGACGGGCTCGCTGGTCGTGGTCGGAACCGGCATCCGGGCACTCGGCCAGCTCACCGTCGAGGCGATCTCCCACATCCGGATGGCGGACAAGGTCTTCTACGTCGTGTCCGACCCGGTCGCCGAGGAGCTCATCGAGCACCTGAACCCCAAAGGGGCGGAGTCGTTGCTGGGCCTGTACCGGGATGGCCGGGATCGCTCGGAGACCTACCGGCAGATGGTCGATCGCGTCCTGTCCTCGGTGCGCGACGGGTTGCGCACTTGCCTGGCGTGTTACGGCCATCCCGGGGTGTTCGTCATCCCGTCGCACGCGGCGATCCGGCAGGCCCGGGCCGAAGGTTTCTCGGCCCACATGCTGCCCGGGATCTCGGCGGAGGATTGCCTGTTTGCCGACCTCGGCATCGATCCGGCCCGCGCCGGCTGCCAGACCTACGAAGCCACCGACTTCCTCCTCAGCCGTCGCGTCATCGACCCGAGCTGTGCCCTCATCCTGTGGCAGGTCGGGGTGATGGACTGGGCCTACCGGTCCAGCGGCTACAGCCTGGCGGCGCTACCGCTGCTGCTCGAGCGGCTCTTCGAGTACTACCGGCCCGACCATCCGGTGGTCGTCTACGAAGCGGCGGTGTACGCCGGCTGCGAGGCGGTGATCAAGACCGTCCCGCTCCTCCGCATCGGCGAGGCGGCTCTCGCGTCCAGTTCCACGCTCTTCATCCCACCGGCGAGGCCACCGCAGGTCGATCCGTTCATGCAGCAGCGCCTGGCCATGCACGTACCCAGGTAGTGCGCCCGCAGACCGTCGACCTGGCGAAGTTCAACCGCGACTTCGCCTACCCGTACGAGCTGCGCCAGATCGACTTCCAGGTGGCCATGCAGGACGTGTACGACTTCTTCTTCGACGTCAACACGA
>JBOGIC010000351.1:0-4584 GCA_050744985.1 Acidimicrobiales bacterium | reverse complement strand
TGGTGCAGCGTGGCCACCACTACGCCATCGTCGACGAGGTCGACTCGATCCTCATCGACGAGGCCCGCACGCCGTTGATCATCAGTGGCCAGGTCTCCGACGCCGCGGCGCTCTACTACAAGTTCGCCAGCATCGCCCGCACCCTCAAGCGCGACGAGGACTACGAGGTCGACGAGGAGAAGAAGGCCGTCGTCCCCCTCGAGACCGGGATCGAGAAGGTGGAGAGGGCGCTCGGCGTCGAGAACATCTACGACGAGCTGTCCGCGAACTACGTCCACCAGCTCCAGGCGGCGCTGCGGGCCAAGGAGCTGTACAAGCGGGACGTCGACTACGTCGTGCGCCACGGCGAGGTCAAGATCGTCGACGAGTTCACCGGGCGGATCCTCGAGGGCCGGCGCTGGTCGGAGGGCCTGCACCAGGCGGTCGAGGCCAAAGAGCGGGTGAAGATCAAGCACGAGAACCAGACCCTCGCCACGATCACGCTCCAGAACTACTTCCGCATGTACGACAAGTTGGCCGGTATGACGGGCACGGCGACAACCGAGGCGTCGGAGTTCGCCCACACCTACGACCTGCCGGTGGTCCCGATCCCGACCAACCGCGAGATGGTCCGGATCGATCAGCCCGACCTCGTGTACAAGTCCGAGGACGGCAAGTTCGGGGCCGTCGTCGACGACATCGCCGAGCGCCACGAGAAGGGTCAGCCCGTGCTGGTCGGCACGGTGTCGGTCGAGAAGTCCGAGAAGCTGTCGCGGCTGCTCGACAAGCGCGGCATCCAGCACTCGGTGCTCAACGCCAAGCACCACGAACGGGAGGCCGTGATCGTCGCCCAGGCGGGCCGCATGCACGGGGTCACCGTCGCCACCAACATGGCCGGCCGCGGCGTCGACATCATCCTTGGTGGCTTCGCCGAGGGCCTGGCCAAGCTCGACGTCCTGGCTGAAGGGCTCCTCCTCGAGGACGACGACGGCATGGCGCGGCTGGCGGAGCTGACCGAGCAGTACAAGGCCGAGTGCGACGCGGAGGGAGACAAGATCCGCGAGCTCGGCGGGCTCTACGTGCTCGGCACCGAGCGCCACGAGAGCCGCCGTATCGACAACCAGTTGCGGGGCCGGTCCGGCCGCCAGGGTGACCCGGGCGAGAGCCGGTTCTACCTGTCGCTCGAGGACGACCTCATGCGGCTGTTCGCCACCGGCCTCATGAACTGGGTCATGGGCAAGACCCTGCCGGACGACACGCCCATCGAGGCCAAGATGGTCACCAAGGCGCTCGAGAAGGCCCAGGCCACCGTCGAGTCGCGCAACGCCGAGCGGCGCAAGGACGTCCTCAAGTACGACGAGGTGATGAACAGCCAGCGCAAGGTCGTGTACCGGCGCCGGCAGGCGATCCTCGACGGGGCCGACCTTCGCGACGAGGCGATGGAGACCCTCGACCAGACCCTCCACAAGGTCGTGTCGACGTTCTGCCCGACGAACTACCACGAGGACTGGGACCTGCCCGGCCTGATCCACGAGGTGCTCAACTACTTCCCGACCAAGTTCGCTGCCGAGGAGCTGGAGGAGGCGAGCGCCCCCGACGCCGTCGCCGCGAGCCTGCTGGCCGAGGCGGTGCGCTACTACGAACAGCGCGAGGAGCAGCTCGGCGACTCGGTCATGCGGGAGATCGAGCGGCGGGTGATGCTGTCGATCATCGACCAGCGCTGGCGCGAGCACCTCTACGAGATGGACTACCTCCAGGAGGGCATCAACCTCCGGGCCATGGGCCAGAAGGACCCGCTCGTGGAGTGGCAGCGCGACGGCTTCGACATGTTCACCCAGATGACCGAGGCCATCGCCGACGACTTCGTGCGCTACGTCATGCACCTCGACGTGGTCGTGGCGCCGCAGGCCCAGCCGGCCGTGCACAACGTGCAGTACTCGGCGGCCGAGAGCCCCGTGGAGGGCAGCTCCGCCATCGGCGCGGCGGCGACCGCCCAGCCGGCGGCGGTCATGGCCGGGGACGGCCAGGGCGGTGGTGGTGGCGGCGACGGCGCGGCGGCGCCGGCCGAGGAACCGGTCGTCCAGCAGGTGGTGAAGTCGGCGGAGCAGAAGCTGGGCCGCAACCAGCCGTGCTGGTGCGGCTCGGGCAAGAAGTTCAAGCTCTGCCACGGGAAGTGAGGGTGCGTAGCGCCGCGGCGGTCACGCTCGCGCTCGTCGTCCTGGTCGCCTGCGGCGGAAACGACGACGACCGGGGGTCGAACGGCTCGTCGGCGACGACGACCGCGGCGGCCGCGGCGGCCGCGTGCCCGAACGCCGACGGGTCGTCGGCGCGCACGACGTCGTTCGCCCAGGTTCCGCCGATGTGCATAACGCCGGGGAAGACCTACACGGCCGAGGTCACCACCACGAAGGGCAGCTTCACGATCGCGCTCGACCCCTCGCAGGCGCCCGCGACGGTGAACAACTTCGTGGTGCTGTCCCGCTACCACTACTACGACGGTGTCCTGTTCCACCGGATCATCCCCGGGTTCGTCGTGCAGGGGGGTGACCCGCTGGGCACGGGCGGGGGTGGTCCCGGGTACACCTTCGACGACGAGCTGCCCCGCGCCGGCCAGTACAAGATCGGGTCGGTGGCGATGGCCAATTCCGGTCCCGGCACCAACGGGAGCCAGTTCTTCATCGTCACCGGTGACCGCGGGGCGGCCCTGCCGCCGAACTACGCCCTGTTCGGCACCGTCACGAGCGGGATGGAGGTGGTCCAGGCCATCGAAGCGACGGGCACTTCGGGCGGGAGGCCGACGGACTCCACCACCATCACCGCGATCAAGATCACCGAGTCCTAACAACGCAGGCGTCATGAGAGATTTCACCGACGAGCTCGTCGCCCTCCGACGGCGGTTGACCGAGGCCGAGCGCGACCTCGACCTGCCCGTCAAGCGCGACCGACTGGCGAAGCTCGAGGAGCGGGCGGCCGACCCCGCGCTCTGGAACGACCAGGACCAGGCGCGCGCGGTCACGACCGAGATGGCGCGGGTCCGCGAGGACGTCGAGGTGCTCGAACGGCTCGACCGCCGGGTGTCCGACGCCGAGGTGCTCTTCGAGCTGGCCCGGGACGAGGGCGACGAGTCGGTCGAGCCCGAACTGGCCGAGGCGGTCGGGGCGCTCGATCGCGAGCTGGCGGCGCTCGAGCTGCGCTCGCTGTTCAGCGGTGAGCACGACGAGCGCGACGCGCTGTGCGAGGTCCACTCCGGGGCCGGCGGCACCGACTCCCAGGACTGGGCCGAGATGCTCCTTCGCATGTACCTGCGCTGGGCCGAGCAGCGGGGATTCTCCGTCGAGCTCGACGAGGTCACCGCCGGGCAGGAGGCGGGCATCACGTCGGCCACGTTCATCGTCCGGGGACGGTTCGCCTACGGCATGCTCACGGCCGAGAAGGGCGTACACCGCCTGGTGCGCATCTCGCCCTTCGACGCCCAGTCCCGGCGCCACACGGCGTTCGCCTCCTTCGACGCCGTGCCGTTCCTCGAGGACCTCGCCGACGAGGTGGAGATCGACGAGAAGGACCTGCGGATCGACACCTACCGGTCGTCGGGCGCGGGCGGCCAGCACGTCAACGTCACCGACTCGGCCGTGCGCATCACCCACGAGCCGACCGGCATCGTCGTGGCCGTGCAGAACGAGCGCAGCCAGCACCAGAACAAGGCGAAGGCGCTCCAGATCCTCGGCGTCAAGCTGGCCGCCCGGGCCCGTGAGGAGCGGCGCAAGGAACTCGAGGCGCTGTCGGGCGAGCAGCGGGACGTGGCCTGGGGCAGTCAGATCCGCTCGTACGTGCTGCAGCCCTACCAGCTCGCGAAGGACCTCCGCACCGACCACGAGGTCGGCAACGTGCAGGCCGTCCTCGATGGCAGCATCGACCCCTTCATCGAGGCCTACCTGCGCTGGCGCCGCCGCCAGGCGTAGCCCGAAGCCTAGGCCGAACGGTGTGGTCGCTGTGTCGCCATACCGTAGAACGACATGTCGACGACCCTCCTGGAGTGGCGACGGCGCATCACCGACCTGTACGCCGAGATCCGCGGCGCGCCGAGCCCGGCCGACGCCCATGAGCTGTGGCGGGCGACGCGCGACGACCTGTTCGCCCACCATCCCGACTCGCCCCTCTCGCCCGCGGCGCGGGCGTCCTTCGCCGGCCTGGACGTGGCGCCCTACGACCCGGCGTGGCGCCACGAGGTCGAGCTCGACACCGACGTCGCCCCGGTGCACCTCGAGGTCGTCACCGGCACCGACGGCATCCTGCCCCTCGACCGCATGGGCACCCTCCACGTCGACGGCGTCGGTGACCTCGACGTGTGGTGGCTTGGCACCTACGCCGGCGGCGTGTTCGTCCCGATGAAGGACGCGCTCGCCGGTCGGGAGACCTACGGCGGCGGCCGGTACGTGCTCGACACGGCCAAGGGCGCCGACCTCGGCGGTGACGGGAAGTGGCTCGTCGTCGACTTCAACTTTGCCTACAACCCGTCGTGCGCCTACGACCCCGCATGGGCGTGCCCCCTCGCGCCGCCCGGGAACGTCGTCGCCCGTCCCATCCGGGCGGGCGAGCTCCACCGCG
>JBOGIC010000350.1:0-9106 GCA_050744985.1 Acidimicrobiales bacterium | reverse complement strand
ATGCTGACCGCCGCTGCGGCGGTGGCCGCGGCGGCCGCGACCCCTGCCCACCGCGCCGCCCAGCCCCGGCGGTACCACGGCTCGGCGGCGTTGTCCCCCTGTTCGCGGACCAGGCGCTCGATGAAGCCGAGCGGGGGCTCGATCTGGGGCAGGGCGCGCACCCACGAGCGGGCGGCACGGATCTGCTCGAGCTCGATCGAGCACTGGCGGCATGCGCGCAGGTGCTCGACGGCGATGGCCTCCTCGGCGGGGAGGAGCTCGGCGTCGAGGAGGGCGGACAGCAGGTCGCCGAGGTGGCGGTTCGGGTCGAGACCGGTCATCGCAGTGCCTCCCGCAGCAGGGCGCGGCCCCGGTGGAGGCGGCTGCGGACGGTCCCGACCGGCACCTCGAGCGTGTCGCTGATCTCCTGGTAGGTCAGGCCGACCACGTCGGAGAGCACCACGGTGGTGCGGTAGTCGCGCGGCAGCCGCCGCACGGCGGCCTGGATGTCTTCGGAGAGGACTTCGGCTTCGAGGGCGACGTCCGCCGATCGGGTCGGCGGCACCACCCGGTCGGGCTCCTCGGGGAGAAGCTCAACCGGCCGGCGTCGCCGGCGTCGAACGTCGTCGAGGAAGACATTCGTCGTGATCCGGCTCAACCACCCCTCCATGGATCCCGGCCGGTAGGTCTCGAGGCCCTTGCGGACCCGGATGAGCACATCCTGCACAAGATCCTTCGCGTCATCGTCGTTCCCGGTGAGGCGGTACGCCACGGTGTAGAGGAACCGCCCGTACTTTCGGGCGACCTCCTCCCACGTAGGGACCTCCTCGTCCACCATTGGGAACGACGGCCGGGGCCGCCGGGTTCCCTACGTCCGTCAGGCGGGCGGGGGAGATTCCTTACGAGCGCGGGCCTCGCGCTCGGCGAGCAGGGCGTCGAGGTCGGCGCGGCTCATCGTGATGCTGTCGTCCGAGGCCGGGGCCGTGGCCGGGGCCGTGGCCGTGGGCGGGGCGGTGGGCTCCACCTTGGCCGCCGGCTCAGCCGTGTCCGCAACCGGCTCGTTGACGCCCTTCTTGAACTCTTTCGAGGCCTCGCCGATGGATCGCGCCAGTTTGGGGAGTTTGGTCGACCCGAACAGGAGCAGGACCACCAACAGGACGATGATCAGTTCTGTAGCTCCGATGCTTGGCATGGTGCTATCAGGCTACAGGCCCGGGCGATGCGGGACAGATCGTCGAAGTCGAGGGCGTGGAACGGAAGTGGTCCAGGATTCACGATCAGCTCGTCGACGCCGGCGTCCGCCCACGCTCGAAGCTGCCCTGGGATCGAGTCGACCGTGCCGACGAGATGGGCCCTGCGCCAATCGTCCAGTGATATCCGGGGCGCATGCGGCGGCGCCAGGCTCAGCAGCCGGTCGAACCGCCGCGCCAGGTCGCGCTCGTCCTCGCCGACCAGGGTATGCAGCCCGACGGTCCGGGTGACCGTGCCGGGGTCGCGGCCGGCCCGTTCGCACTCCCGGTCGAGGACCGCCATCCGCTTGCGGTAGCCACCGGGTGTGGCGCTCCACGCCAGGTTCCATCCGTCGGCGTGGCGGGCCACCAGGCGCAGCAGTGCGTCACCCCGCCCGCCGACCCAGATGGGGGGCCCGGGGCTTTGGGCAGGCCGGGGAAGGCACGGCGGGCCGTCCCCCGCCCAGGTCCGCCGGATGGTCTCGATCGCCTCCGCCACCTGGCGCAGCCGGACCGGCGCCGGCCCGAACGGCACGCCCGCGGCCCGGAACTCAGGCTCGAACCAGCCGGCGCCCAGACCGGCGACCAGGCGGCCGCCCGACACGACGTCCAGCGTGGCCAGCGCTTTGGCCACCACGGTGGCGGGTCGCATGGGCGCGCACATCACGAGAGTGCCGAGGCGGGCCCTGCGGGTCACCCGGGCGATGCCACTCAGCGCCGGCAGCGCGTCGACCGGCCGGGTCGGGCCGGGCTCGAAGCCGAACTGGGCGGCATCGATGAACAGGTGGTCGGAAAGCCACAGGGACCCGAAGCCCAGGGCGTCGGCCGTGTGGGCCCAGCGCGCCAGCGTTTCCCACCGCAGCGGCCGCTCGCCGGGGATGGACGAGTCGTACTGGGGTAGGGCGAGCCCGACGCGCATTGTGTGCGAGCGTACGGCCCGTGCTCGAGTGCGTCGTAAACATAAGCGAGGGACGCGACCGGCGGACGGTCGACGCCATCGCCTCCGCCGCCGGCGGGTGCCTCCTCGACGTGCACAGCGACCCGGATCACCACCGCAGCGTGTTGACCCTCGCCGGGGCCGAGGACGACCTGGAGCGGGCGGTGCGCGGGGTCGCCGCGGAAGCCGTCGACCGCATCGACCTGCGCCGGCACGACGGCGTCCATCCCCGGCTGGGTGCAGTGGACGTCGTGCCGTTCGTGCCTCTGGCCGGCACCACGTTCGACATGGCGGTTGTGGCACGGGACCGGTTCGCGACATGGGCGGCGGACGCGCTGGACGTGCCGTGCTTCGTGTACGGGCCCGGACGGTCGTTGCCCGAGGTGCGGCGTGAGGCGTTCCGGTCGTTGGCTCCCGACACGGGCCCGGCTGTACCGCACCCGACGGCCGGGGCGACGTGCGTGGGCGCCCGGCCCGTCCTCGTCGCCTACAACCTGTGGCTCGCGCCCGGCACGCCCGTCGAGTCCGCCCAGCGGATGGCTGCCGCGATGCGCTCGCCATCCGTGCGGGCCCTCGGTCTGGCCGTCGGCGACCGCGTGCAGGTGTCGCTCAACCTGGTCGACCCGCTCGCGTTCGGGCCGGCGGATGCCCACGACGCCGTGGCCGCCGTCATCCCGGTCGAGGCGGCCGAGTTGGTGGGACTGCTGCCGACCGCCGTGCTCGAGGCGATCCCCGAAGCCCGTTGGGCCTCGCTGGACGTGGCTGCCGACCGGACGATCGACTCGCGACTCCGGCGGTGACCGTGACTACGCGGACGCGGCGTTACCGGGCCGGCGGGCGAGCGCGCGCTGGCGGCGCAGGCGGCGACGCTCGCGTTCGCTCAGACCGCCCCAGATGCCGAACTTCTCGCCGTTGACCAGCGCGTACTCGAGGCACTCCTGCTTGACGACGCAGGCGCGGCACACCGCCTTGGCTTCCCTCGTCGACGCACCCCGCTCAGGGAAGAAGAGATCGGGGTCGACGCCCAGACAGTTCGCCTGCACCTGCCAGCTCCGATCGCCCACGTCGAACCTGTGGCCTCGACGCCCGCTCGCCGCTACTTCCATCGGTTGGCCTCCCTCGCTCGTGTGGCACCGATGTAATTACAACGGTGTGATCATTGCCGCTGCGAGGGGCCGCGCGCAACCCGGAAGGTGAGAAACTTTGGGTTGCGATGCGGATCGAAGCCGCGAAGGGCGACATCACCCGGGAGACCACCGACGCCATCGTGAACGCCGCCAACCAGGGGCTGCTGGGCGGCGGCGGTGTGGACGGCGCGATCCATCGGGCCGCCGGTCCCGAGCTCATGGAAGCGTGCCGCGCCCTCGGCGGCTGCCCCACCGGTGGCGCCCGGGCCACGCCCGGGTTCCGGCTGCCGGCGCGCTGGGTGATCCATGCCGTCGGCCCGCGCTTCCGCGACGGCACCCACGGCGAACCCGAACTGCTCGCCTCGTGCTACCGCCGGAGCTTGGAGGTCGCCGACGAGCTGGGCGCCCGCTCCGTGGCCTTCCCGGCCATTTCGACCGGCATTTACGGCTACCCGCCCGATGAGGCCGCCGAGATCGCCGTGACCGCCCTGCGGACCACACCTACGCAGGTGGAGCTGGCGCGCCTCGTCGCGTTCGACGACGCCACGCTCGCCCGGTACCAGTCGCGGCTGGGCGACTCCCCCGATTGATTCGCAGAAGGGGGGTCTCTACGCCCTAATGGCGCGAAGTAAACGGCCTTCGAGGTAGTCGACGAGGACGTAGCGGCCCAGGGTGTCGGGGGTCGTCAGGAACACCCGGCCGCGGTTGATGCGGGCGAGGCGCTCGATGAAGCTCTGCAGCGACTCGGTGGCGTCGAGCAGGAACGTGTTGATCCGGATGCCCTCGGCCGTGCAGCGCATCACTTCCGCGAGAGTCGCCTCGAGCGTCTCGTGCGTCGGCGGGTAGTGGAAGAACGGCTCGCCGCCGGGCAGGAGGTGGGCCGTGGGCTCGCCGTCGGTGACCATCAGCACCTGGCGGGTTCCCGGCTGGCGGGACAGCAGTTGGCGCGCCACGAGCAGGGCGTGCTGCATGTTGGTGCCGTAGACGAAGTCCCAGGACACCTCGGGCAGCTGCGCCGGCGGCAGGACGCGGGCGATCTCGCTGAACCCGACGATGGCGAGGTAGTCCCTCGGGAAGCGTGACGAGATCAGGGCGTGCAGCGCCATGGCGACCTTCTTCGCCGCCAGGAAGTTGTCGCGCATCGGCATCGACAACGACAGGTCGAGCAGCAGGGCCGTGCTCGTCCGCGTCAGCGCCTCGGTCTGGGCGACCTCGAAGTCAGCGGGCTCGAGCCGTACCGGCACACCCTCCCCGGTCCGGGCGACGGCGTTGCGGATCGTGCGCTCGACGTCCAGGTTGAACGGGTCGCCGTACTCGTAGGGCTTGGACTCGTACGTGCGCTCGTGGCCGACCCCCGCCCGGTCGACCTGGTGGCCGCCGAAGCGGTCCTTGTCCAGCCGCCCGAACAGGTCGGCCAGGGCGCGCTGGCCGATCCGGCGCAAGCCCTGCGGCGTCAGCTCGTAGCGACCCTCGCGCTGGGAGATGAGGCCCGCCTCTTCGAGCACCCGAGCCAGGTCGGCCAGCCGCTTCAGGTCACGGGCGGAATCGTCGCCCAGCAGGCGCCGCGCCGCCTCGAGGTCGACCTCGGCCAATTGGGCCGGCGACGTGGCCGACGAGAGCAGGTGCTCGAGCTGGTCGAGTTGCCCGAGCTGTTCCATCAGCTCGCTGCCTTCGAGCAGGCTCAGCGGGTCGAGGCCGGACATCGGGTAGCTGCGGTCCCATCCCATCTGCGGGAAGGCGGCCTGCAGGTTGCGGCCCAACTGGTCGATCTGCCACCGCAGGTCCATGTCGTCGAGGAGCTGGGCGCTCAGGGCCTGAAGCTGGGCGCGCTGCTCGGGCGTCATCGAGTTGAGCAGCGCCTGCATGGCGGCCATCTGCTGGGCCATCTCCTCCAGCAGCTCGTCGAGTGTCTGGGGGTTCCCCGGGAAGAAGTCGCCGTACCGGGACATGAACCCCTCGAAGTCCGGCTCGTGGCCTCGGGCGCGCTGGTCGAGCATCTGGTTCAGCTCGGAGAGCATGTCCTTGAACCGGGCCAAGTCCTGCGGGCTCATGTCCTGCATGGCCGCGGACATCTGGTTGAACTGGCTCGCCAGCAGCTGCTCCCGCAGCGAGTCGAGCAACGCCTCGAAGCGCCGCTCGGCCTCGGGTGACGTGAAGTCGTACTGCCTGAGCGCCTGGACCTGGCCGGCCAGATCGGGGGGCAGGAGGTCGAGTCGCATGTTGCGCTCGGCCGCCGCCTGCTCGGCCGTCTCCCGCCGCGCCGGATCGCCGGAGTCACGCGCCCGCTGCGTGTCCTGTTCGATCGCCGACCGCTCCGCCTCGACGATCGCCCGCAGCTCGTTGGCGATGTCGGCGTAGGGCCCGCCCAGGTCGTAGCGCTCGAGCTCCTCCCGCCGACGGCGGCGCAACGTCTCGAGCAACTCGCGCAGCCCCCGCACGCGTCCGCCGTCCGGTTCGTCGAAGCCCCCTTGGAGCATGCGGCGCAGGGCGGCGTTGAGGTCGCCGTGGTACAGGACATCGTCGGTGATCTCGGCCAGCACCTCCTCGCTCCCGAGCTCGAAGCCGGCCTGCGTGCCGTCCCAGCGCGAGTAGCGGAAGGCGCGGCTCATGTGCCGCGGGCGCGGTAGGTGGCCATGCCGCCCCGCGCCACGGCGTCCTTGTTGAGCCGGCGCGACAGGTGCAACCCCTCGAGCACGAGCTCGGTCGCACTGGCCAGCGAGGCAGGAGACTCGCCGCCGCCCAGCGTCGCCACCGCCGCCCGCAGGGCCGGGAACCGGCTCAGCACGTGGAGGTACTCCGCGGACGGCACGTCGTCGCCCACGTTCACGACCGCGCCGTCCTCGAAATCGCCGAGCACGGCCCGGTAGTCGTCGATGCGGCAGCGTTGGCGGAACACCGACAGGACCGACGCCTTCATCAGCCGGTCGATGACGGCGTCGACCTCGGTGCCGTCGAGCGTCTCGATCTCGACCTTGCCGGCGGTCGAAGAGATAAGGGCGGGCAGGTCGCTGACCCGCGGGACGGCCTCGTCCTCGCCGAGGCGGAGGGCTCGACGCAGGGCGTTGGCGACCACCGTCTCGTAGTTCGCCACGGACAGCCGCACCGACACGCCGGAGCGCTGGTTGACGTTGGGATGGCGGCGTGCCTCCTGGCTGATGCTGGCGACCACCTCGGCCATGTGATCGGGCACGTCCACGCGTACGTTGGCGAGCGACGGGAGCTGCGACTCCTGCTCGACGACGGCCAGCTCGGTGGCGAGGTCGGTCGGGTAGTGGGTGCGGATCTGGGCGCCGAAGCGGTCCTTGAGCGGCGTGATGATGCGGCCGCGGTTGGTGTAGTCCTCGGGATTGGCCGACGCGACGAGCAGCACGTCGAGGGGCAGCCGGACCTTGTAACCGCGGATCTGTACGTCCCGCTCCTCCAGGACGTTGAGCAGGCCGACCTGGATGCGCTCGGCCAGGTCGGGCAGCTCGTTGATGGCGAAGATGCCCCGGTTCGTGCGGGGAACCAGCCCGTAGTGCAGCGTCAGCTCGTCGGACAGGTACCGGCCTTCGGCGACGCGTATCGGGTCGACTTCGCCGATCAGGTCGGCGATGGACGTGTCGGGCGTGGCCAGCTTCTCGCCGTAGCGGTCATCCCGGTGAACCCACTCGATCGGCGTGTCCTCCCCGTGGTCGCGCACGAAGTCGCGGGCGTGGCGCGAGACGGGGTGGTACGGGTCGTCGTTGATCTCCGACCCGGCGACGACCGGCGTCCACTCGTCGAGCAGGCCCACGAGCGACCGGATGATGCGGGTCTTGGCCTGTCCCCGCTCGCCCAGGAAGATGACGTCGTGACCCGCCAGCAGGGCGTTCTCGAGCAGGGGCAGGACGGTGTCGTCGAAGCCCAGCACGCCATCGACGAGGGGCTCCCCGGCGGCGACGCGGCGGGCCGCGTTGGCCCGCACCTCCTCCTTGACGGGCCGGGACTCCCACCCGGACTCCCGTAGCTGTCCCAACGTCGCGGCCCGCAAGTAAGACCTCCTGCGGCCCAACGTACTCTTGCGACCGTGGAACGAATCCTCGGCTTTGTCATCGGGCTGGTCCTCGTGTGCAACCTCGCGGTGGTGACGGTGCACCTGCTCGACGACCACACGTCACTGGTATCGGGGGCGGGTACCCAGCCGACCGGCGACACCACCCCGTCGGTGACCGTCCTGCCGGCCCCGGGCCAGGCGTTCGTGAGCGGCACGGCCGACCGGGTGACGGTGGACGGCGCCCAGGGCGAGCCCATACCCACGCCGTTCACGATCGTCGCCGTCGACCGGGGCGTCGGTCGGTTGACGATCGACAAGGCCCTCGTCGGCGGCAAGCGGTCGACGATCTCGTGGGACGGGGGGACGCCGCTGCCGGTCTCGGGCGCGGGCGGGCTCGACTACGGCGCCGCCCACGTCGAGGTGGACGGCGACGGTCCCGTGGTCTCGCTCGACGGTGCGGCGCGCAAGTTCAAGCCGGGCACATACTCGCTCGGCACCGCCGTGGCGGTGGGTACCGGCGGCCTCAGCACGCCGCGCGAAGGGGTGACATTCACCGCCGACGACCAGACCGTGCTGTCGTCGAGGGGCAACGTCGTGATCCGCCGGGACCCCGGCAACCTGGAGCTGAACGGGCCCGGGAAGGTGGTCATGACCGGCAAGCTCAACGTCCAGTTCCGTGACAAGAAGTCGACCGGCTCGACCGTGACCTTCGCGGAGGGCCCGTTCAAGCTGACCTTGGCGCCCGCGGCCGGTGGCGTCCGGGTCGACGCCATCCTCCAGGGCACCGTGGACGTTTCGTAGCCCGAAGGGGGGTCGACGACTACGACGTGCCTCGCTGACAAGATCTCTAAGCTCGCTTCGATGGCGGACGACAGCCGAGGCATCTACGCCGTCGAGCCCGGCGGCGCGAACCTCCCCGTGACGACGGCGCTGGAGTTCGCCGAGTGGGAGATCGACCGCTACGTCGGGCTGTGCTTCGGCCTGGTGGTGCGCAGCATGGGTGCGGTCAAGGGCATCGGCGCCGCCTTCAAGTCGATCAAGGGCGGCGAGGTCACGCAGTACACCGAGCTCCTCGAAGACAGCCGGCGCCACGCCCTCGACCGCATGGTGGAGAACGCCCGGCTCATGGGTGCCAACGCGGTCATCAGCATGCGCTTCGACTCGTCGGAGATGGGCGAGAGCCTCACCGAGATCGTGGCCTACGGCACTGGGGTCGTTCTGGGTCAGCGGCGATGATCGTCCTGGTCATCGTCGCCGTGCTGGCGGTGGTGGCCATCGTCGGCTGGTTCGGGTTGCGCCGCCACGGCGAATCCGCGACGGCCAACCCCGGCTGGCAACGCACCGACGAGGTGTTCCGCGATCCCTCGACCGGCCGCGTGATGCGGGTCTGGGTGGACCCGGCCGACGACAACACGCGCCACTACGTGCCCGAGCCGCCGACGTAGGTCGAAGCCCGCACCCGGGCGATGAAGCCATCGAGGATGGCGTTGACCTCGTCCGGCGCGGTGAGCTGGATGAAGTGGCCCCGTCCCCGCACCTCGGCGACCTCGAGCTGCGGGCAGAAACCGCGCAGGCGGTCGGTGTCGGACGGGAAGGCACCGGCCACGTGGAGCAGCGGGCACCGCACGCCGGCCAGGGCGTCCTCGGTCGGGTAGTCGATGAAGTGGCGCCACGTCGACACCAGCACGGGCCGGGGTGTGGCGAACAGCTCGGCCAGCGCCTGCTCCTTGATGTCCTCGGGCATGCCGGCCGGGAACACGGCCTGCTCGGCATAGCCGCGGATGGCGGCCTGCCACTGGTCGGACTCGAGCCCGGCGAG
>JBOGIC010000349.1:0-7818 GCA_050744985.1 Acidimicrobiales bacterium | reverse complement strand
CCGGTCGCGGTGGACGCCGACGACATCCGCACCTACCTCGGCCGCCCCCGCTTCTTCTTCGAGGCGGCGGAACGCACCGCGGTGCCCGGTGTGGCGACCGGTCTGGCCGTCACGGGCGTCGGGGGCGACGTGCTGTTCATCGAGGCGACCGCCCTGCCCGGCAGTGACGGCCCGCGCCTGGTGCTGACCGGCCAGCTGGGCGACGTGATGAAGGAGTCGGCCGAGATCGCCCTCTCCTACGTCCGGTCGCACGGACTGGCGGAGGGCGAGGGCGAGCCGGCGAGCCGCTTCCACCTGCACGTGCCGGCCGGCGCCGTCCCCAAGGACGGTCCGTCGGCGGGCGTCACGATGACGACCGCCCTGGCCAGCCTCCTATCGGACCGGCCGGTGCGGTCGAGCGTCGGCATGACCGGCGAGGTCACCCTGCAGGGCCGGGTGCTTCCCATCGGCGGGGTCAAGCAGAAGGTCCTGGCCGCCCACCGGGCCGGGTTGCGCGAGGTCATCCTGCCCGCCCGCAACGGTCCCGACCTCGACGACGTGCCCGAGGCCGTCCGGGAGGACATGACCTTCCACCTCGTGGACGACGTACGCCAGGTCCTCGACCTGGCCCTGGAGCCCGAGCCGGTGGCTCAGGCCGCCTGAAACCCGCTTTGCTCCGCGCCATTGGGGCTCTGAGACCCCTCTTGCGCGGAGTAAACGGGTGGATCCTCAGAACCTCAGAACTGGACGGCCGCGGCCAGGGCGGGGTCGCCCGTGCTCGGGGCGTCGACGCGGGGCCGGGGCACGCCGGCGCTGGTGATCAGCACGGGCGTTCCCACCTCGACCATGTCGAACAGCTCCTGCTCGTTCTCGGCCAGCATGCGGATGCAGCCGTGCGAGGCGTTGTAGCCGATCGAACTGCGGTCGGGCGTGCCGTGGATGAGGATGGCCGGAGCATCGAGCGCCAGGGCCCGCTGGCCCAGGGGGTTGGACGGACCGGCCGGGATGGTGCGCGGCATGCCCGCCGCCCAGGCGCTGCCGGGGTTGTACCAGACGGGGTCGACGATCTTCTCGATGATCTGCCACCGCCCGGGCGGCGTGGCGAACGAGGAGGTGCCCGTGGCAACCGGCCAGTCCTTGGCGATCGACCCGTTCCGGTACAGGTAGAGCCGGTTCTCGCCCGTGCGCACCAGGATCACCTGATGGAAGGCGTCGGTGCCGACCTCGGGCGGTACCGACTTCGTCGGCAGGGTGACGATCGAGTCGTTGAGCTGGGCGGCCGTGACGATGGCCTCCCGGGCGGCGTCGCGGTCGAGCTCGGTCCCGGGCTTGCCGGGCACCATCGTCATCCAGCCCGTCTCGGCGCTGACATCGGCGTCCACCGGGTCGGTCTTGACCTTGGCGGCCAGCTCGTCGAGCACGGTGTCGACGCCACCGTCGTGCCACGCCGGCTTGGCCGGCACGTACTGCGAGGGATGGCTGAACACGCGCTTCCACACGCGGGTCACCATGGGGCCCACGGCGTGGCCCTGCGCCTCCGCCACCGCCGCCTTCACGTCGACCCGGTACCCGAGGTCCCAGGGCGTGGTCAGCACCTGGTGGTCGCCCGCCTTCACGGTCAGCTCTCGATGGAGGGGCGCCTCGAGCTTGTCGCGAAGCGTCTGAACGGCCAGATCGGCGCGCATGTCGCCGACGTTCACGTCGCCGATGACCGTGCCGGGCAGGAGGTATTTGGACGCATGACGGTCGTAGACGGTGGCGCCCACCGCCCCCGCGCCGATGACCGCCAGCACCACGACGGCCACCGACAGGCTCACGATCACCCATCGCCGACTCATACCGCCTCCTCGGGGGCCTGCGTGGCCGCCTCCCGCGCACGCATGGTGAGCAAGGCTAACCCGTGGCTCCCACCTTCGCGCCGCGCGAGCGTCGGGGCAACAGCTGCTTGAACAGGGACAGGTCCTCGACACCGGCGACGCGCGCCGCGACCAGGAACGCGACCGCCCCGACCGCCCCACCCCCCACGAGCTGGGCGAGCCAGCGCACGTCCCCCTCGGCCGTCACCTGGTCGACGCACCACACCGCCGCCAGCATCGCGGCCCCCGCGACGGCGGTGGCGGCGACGACCTTGGCCACCTCGGCCGCCGTGTGCGAGCCCTCCAGGCCTCCGATCCGCCGGCCGAGCAGCGCCCACGCCATCGCCGCGCCCACGACATAGCAGAGCGTGTGGGCCAGGGCGAGGCCCCGCACGTCGAACGCCGGGAACAGCGCCAGGGCGAACACGAGGAACGTAATGTTGCCGACGACGTTCACCAGCAGCGGCGTGCGGGTGTCCTGCCGGGTGTAGAAGGCCCGCAGCAGCAGCAGGAAGGCGGAGAACGGCAGCAGCCCGAGGGCGAGCAGGTTGAGCACGCCCACGACCAGGTCACTGCTTTCGGCGGTCATGACGCCGTGCTGCAGCAGCGTGCGGATGAGCGGGCCGGACAGCACCACGTAGGCGGCCGTGGCCGGGATCATCAGCAGGGCCATCGCCCGGATCCCCCCGGCGGTGCGAGCCCGGAAGGCGGCGTCGTCGCGGTCGACGTAGTGCGCCGACAGCGTGGGCACGAGGGCCGTCATGATCGAGACGGTGGCGATGCCGTAGGGCAGCTGGAAGAAGGCGAACGCCGTGAAGTACGCCGTCGCGCCGCCCTGCACCTTGTACGCCATCACCAGCGAGAGCATGAACACGACCTGGTTGACCGCCACGTAGGCGATCGTCCACCCCGAGAGCCGGGCGAGCTTGCGCACGACCGGGTCGCGGAAGCGGAACCGGGGCGTCAGGCGTCCGGGAAGGCGCCGCACGAAGGGCCAGTGGGCGCCGGCGAACACGGCCACCCCGAGGGTCGTCCCTCCGGCCAGGAGCAGCTTCTGGCTCACGCTGCCGTTCACCCCCGGCACCGTCGGTGTGCCGCTGACCATGGCGGCGAAGGCCAGGAAGGTGCCGATCACGACGAGGTTGTTGAGGATGGGCGTGAAGGCGGGGACGGCGAAGCGGTTGTGGGCGTTCAGCAACCCCCCGGCCACCGCCGCGTAGCCGTAGAAGATGATCTGAAGCGCGAAGATGCGTAGGAAGAAGGTGGCCAGCGCCTGCTGCTCGGCGACGCCGGGTCCCGACAGGCGCAGGGTGAACAGCTTGATCACCAGCGGGGCGGCGAGCACCGCCAGGGCGCTCATGGCGATCAGCACCGTGAGGGCGGTGGTGACCAGGCTCGACACCGACTCCCACGCCTCGTCGTGCGCCTTCGTGCGCAGCTCCTCGACCACGACGGGGATGAACACCGAGGTCAGGACCCCGCCCAGCACCAGCTCGTAGAGGATGTTGGGCATCGTGTTGGCGATGTTGTAGGCGTCGGCCAGCCGGGATTCGGTGACGCCCACGGCGAAGGCGGCGGCCACCAGCCGGCCCAGGCCGGTGATCCTCGACAGGGTCGTACCGACCGCCATGACGGCGGCGGACCTGCCCAGGCGCGCCACGCCCTGGGGGGCGGTCCCGTCCGCCGGTGCCGGGGGAGGCCCGTCAGCGGTCATCGGGCGGACAGTAACCCGACCGGTGGTGCGGTCGAAGCGACTCGGTTGACGCCCGGTGGCCGAGGGTAGGCAATCACCAGGACGCACCGACGATGGACTGGACATGGACGCGACGATCCGGAGTGGCTGAGATGCAGCTCTCGCTGGCCCTTACCCTCCCTCGGGACGAACAGACGATCCCCGTCACTCGGCACATCGTCCACAACGCCCTCGATGAGGTCGGGGCGATGCGGGAGTGTGCGGAGGACATCGCCATCGCTCAGTCCGAGGCGTGTGCCAACGTCGTGAAGCACTCCGGTCCGGGCGACCAGTACGAAGTGCGAGTCGACATCGACCAGGAGAAGTGTGTCATCCGGGTCATCGACACGGGCCGCGGCTTCGACTGGCAGACCCTCACCGACGCCGACGCCAGCCCCAACGACCTGGCCGAGCGCGGGCGGGGGATCCTGCTCATGCGGGCGCTCGTCGATGAGGTGCGCTTCGTGTCCAAGCCCGAGGCGGGCACGATCGTCCACCTCGAAAAGGCCCTCGAGTTCAGGCCCGACTCGGTCGTGAACCGGCTGGGCCAGATTTCGAACCGGTGACGGGAGTCGAGCCGGCGTGACCAGCGAGAGGCGAATGCATGGCAGGACCAATCCGTTCCCACTCGACCGAGACGTCCACGACGCGCTGGGCGGGTCCCCGCATGGAGACGAAGCTGGGCGACGCGCCGGCGAAGGTGCTCCGGCGGGCGTACGCCTGGGTCGACTCCGACGGCGACCCCGAGGCCAAGGCTTCGTACAAGTTCATCCACCACGAGGTGGGGCCCCGGAGCGAAGTCGGACCGGCCAACGTCAAGGCGTGCACCAGCGGCATCGGGATCCTCAACGGGGCCCGCGGAGGAGCCGATGTGCCCGGCTCGCACCGGAAGGGCATCTACAACCACCTGGCGAAGCACCTGCGTGACGCGGGGGAGGAGCCGGCCCCGCTCAAATGACGTCCGACCTGATCGCGCTCGCCCCGGGCGTCTCCGCCTGGCTGGCGGAGAGCGCCGGGGTCGGCCGCGCCAACGCCGGCGTGGTGGTCGACGAGGACGGCGTGACCGTGATCGACACGCTCATGGTGCCGTCGCAGTCCGCCCGCCTCGCCGCCGCCGTCGCCGAGCTCGGGCGGCCGGTGCCCCGCGTGGTGCTCACCAGCGGGCACATCGAGTTCGCCGGCGGAACGTCGCAGTTCCGCCTGGCGGCCATCTACGGGAGCGCGCTCACCAGTGCCCACCTCGACCAGCCGCCGAACGTCGAGGCCTACCAGGCGTTCATGCCGGAGTTCGCCGACGAGTTCGCGGGCCTCGAGACCCGGCCCGTCTCCCACATCGTCGACAGCCCGGTCATGCTCAGCCCGGCGGTCGAGGTCATACCGGTCCAGGGCCACACGCCGGGCAACCTGTTGGTACGGGTGCCGGCGGCGGGCGTCCTGTTCGCCGGCGGCATGTGCTCGTTCGGCGTCACCCCGCTCGCCTTCCAGGGCGACCCCGCCGGCTGGGCCGAGGTCCTCCCAGAAATCGCCGACCTGGCCGAGACGATCGTGCCCGGGCACGGTCCGGTCGGGGGCGCGGTGCAGGTGCAGGAGCTGCGGTCGTATCTGACCGCGTGCGTCGAGGCCGACGGCGACCCGAGCGCGATACCGGGCGGACCGTGGGACCGCTGGGCCGACCGGCACCTCGACACCATCAACGTCGAGCGCGCCCAGCTCCTGTCCCGCGGCGAGAACGGCATCCCCCCGTCGATGCTGCGCGCGATAGGCGTCGGCTAACTCACCTGCCGGTCCATGGGGCCGGACGACGCGGACGGCGACCGGCAGGAAGCGCCTCAGGCGACGGTCGTGATGATTCCGTCCCGGCTCACGGCTCGCACCCGGCCGTTTCCGGAGTCGCTCACGTACAGGATTCCCTCCCGGCTGAGGACGAGCCCATTGACGCCGTCCAGGTGAGCGGACGGCGCCGGTCCGCTGTCGCCCGAGAAACCGGATTCGTCGTCGGGGTTCCCGGCCACGAGGGCGATGATGTCGTCCACAACGCGCCGGACCTGGTTGTCCGTGCCGATGTAGAGACTGCCGTCATCCCCGACAGCCACCGCCGACGGCGCCGGGACACCCGCTTCGATCGCCGGCCCCATGTCACCGGAGGCCTCGGGCTTTCCCGTCCCGGCCACCGTGGTGATGATCCCTTGGGAGACCTTACGGATGCGGTTGTTCCCGGTGTCGGCGATGTAGATGGTGCCGTCGTTCGCAATGGCGAGGCCGCTCGGCGAGTCGAGCTTGGCGGACGTGGCCGGCCCGCCGTCACCGGCGAAGCCGGCGAGCACCGAGCCCGCCACCGCTTCCAGGGCGCCGTCGGCTCTGACGCGGAGCACTTCGCGGTTCGTGGCGATGACCAGGGCCCCGTCGTGACCGACGACCATGGCGGTCACCTCGAGGTGGTCCGTTCCCGGCGCGCGGGCCGGGACGCCGCTGATGATGCCGTTGGCGGCGACCTTGCGGATCCCTCCAGGGTCACCCTGGGCGATATACAGGTTGCCGGCGACGTCGACGGCCAGGGGCCCTGGTTCGACAGTCGCGGCGCCCGCGGGCCCGCCGTCACCTTCCGAGCCCGGCTCGCCCGTTCCGGCCACCGTCGTGATCGTTCCGTCGGGCCCGAGCTTTCGGACCCGATAGCTGCCGCCATCGGCGATGAAGAGGCTGCCGCTCGCGTCCATGGCCACCCCCGCGGGTTCGACGAGGTTCGCGGGGCCCCGGCGGGCATCTTCGCCCGGCTCGGAATCGGGCCACACGAGGGCGACGGCTAGACCGACCAGGACGACCACCGCGGCGATCGGGACCCAAGGTCGCCGACCGACGCGCATCAGCCGCCTCTTGAGGCCGCCCGAGTCACGCACCGGCCGAGGACGAGCAACTGACGTCGGTCTTGTCTCCACGACCTCCTCCAGCCGCTCGGCGAGGACGCCCACGTCGTAGTTCCAGCGCAGGTCCGTGAGCGGCAACGCATTGCGGCGGCCGAGCGACGCCAGGTCGGGCGGCAGGTCCGATGGGCCGGGCATGACGGCGCCGTCCACCAGCACGGGGATGACGAGCTTCGTTGCCTTGAGCGCGGCGCCGACCTCACGACGTACGAAGTCGTCGGGGTCCTCGAGGCGGCGCCGTCCCGCGTCCTCGCCAGCGTCGAGCCACCGGTCGCCGATGACCACAACCATCGCGTCGCACGCTTCGACGAGGCTGTCGATCGCCTCGAGATAGTCGGCGCCGGGCCGGATCGCGTCGAGGTCGCGAGACACCGCCTTGCTGCCGAAGCGACTCGTCAAGTCGCCGTAGAGGCGCCCCGCCGAACCGCGCGTGTCATCCCGTCGATAACTGATGAAGATGCCGCTCACGTCTCTCCCTTCCTCCGTCAGACCACGCCGAGGGGCGCGAGAAGGCTCAGGTCCGGAGGTGTGATCACCACGTCGACACCGCCGCCGTCCCCGTAGAGCTTGTTGAACAGGCCGATGCCGCCGTACAGGACGTCGTCGCCGGCGCCGCCGTGCATGGTGTCGAACCCGCCCTGGCCGAGCAGCAGGTCGTCCCCGTCGTCCCCGAACACGATGTCGCGACCGGAGTGGTTGTCGGGAAGGAGCTCGTCGAGGACGCCGAGGCCCAGGAGCGGCTGGCCCAGGAGCTGCACCCACCGGCTTGTCGTCGGCCCGTAGAACGCGATCTCCGATGTCGACCAGGTGCACGCCGAACGGCCCTTCCACTCCCGGACGAGGAAGCCCCCGGGCCGGCAGCGATCGATGCGGGCGTTGTCCGCGGCCACCACGTCGCCATCGGGCTCGGTGCCGGCGGCCGGTTCCGGGATCGGCCCGTAGCGGACACGCACGACGAGAGAGAGGCCGTCGGCGTCGAGGATCGCGTCGACGCCGATAGCCAGGCCGCTCGGTGGGATCTGGGCCGGCTCGTCGCCCGCTCGGCCGTGGATGACGTCGGCGCCGTCAGGCGTCGAGCCGGCGGCGTGCTCGTCGCCCCCGACCCCGATCGGCGACGTGCCGCCGACGATGTCGTCGTCGCCGGAGCTTCCGTCGATGATGTCGCCGCCCTGGTTCCCTTCGAGGTAGTCCTGGCCGCCGCCACCGTGCATGCGGTCGTCGCCGAGGCCGCCGAAGGCGTCGTCGTCGCCGGCACCGCCGAGGATCACGTCGTCCCCCCCGATCGAGCTCCGATCGGCCAGGGCCAGCGTCCGCACGAAACGACCATCGGCGG
>JBOGIC010000348.1:0-2411 GCA_050744985.1 Acidimicrobiales bacterium | reverse complement strand
GGGTGGCGACGGAGGGGCAGCCCCAGGGCAACGTCGACCCGATGGAGCGCATCCGGCTCGAGGAGCTGGCGCGTGTGGCCGACCTGCAGGTCTCGGACTTCACCGGCCTCACCACCTCGATCACGGGAGGCATCCTGTCCGTGCTTCCCGTGAGCCGAGGCGACTGGGCGCTGCACTCGCTGGAGAACTACCGGCCGATCCTCGAACGACTCGCCGCCGCCCTCAGCCGCCCGGACGAGGAGCCCGAGCCCGACGCCAGCACCCAGTTCCTCGGCGATCTCGGCAAGCTGCTCGGGCCCGTGCTGCTGGGTATCCAGTCGGGCGTGATGCTCGGCCAGCTCGCCCGGTTCAGCTTCGGGCAGTACGACCTACCGCTCCCCCGCCGTCCCGCCGACCAGCTGCTGCTGCTCCCGGCCAACATCGACTCGTTCGCCAACGACTGGGACATGCAGTCCGACGACCTCCGCATGCTCGTCTGCCTGTCGGAGATCACCCTTCACGCTGTGCTGGGCCGTCCGCACGTGCGGGCCCGCCTCCTCGGGCTGCTCGACGACTACGTCAGCCGGTTCCACGTCGACCCCGACGCCGTCGAGGCCAGCTTCGGCGAGATGGACCTCAGCGACCCCGGCGCCCTCCAGGCGGTGCTCGGCAGTCCTGAGACGCTGCTCGGCGCCGTGCAGACGCCCGAGCAGGATGAGGTGCGGGCCCGCATCGACGTGCTGCTGACCGTCGTCGCCGGCTACGTCGACCACGTGCTCGACCACGTCGGGCGACGCATGATCGGGTCCTACGACCGCCTCATGGAGGCGCTGCGCCGCCGCCGGGCCGAGGCGAGCGACGGCGAGCGCTTCGCCGCCCGCCTGCTCGGGCTCGAAGTCGGGCGCCGCCAGTACGAGCGCGGCGCGACCTTCGTGGCCGGCGTCGTCGAGCGGGCCGGCGAGGACGGCCTGCGCCGCCTGTGGCACTCCGAGCGGGAGCTGCCCACCGCCGCCGAGCTCGACGCGCCCGGCCTCTGGTTGGCAAGGATCGACCTGCCCGACGAGTAGGCCCGATCGTCCTCAGTCCCGGCGGTGGCGGGACGCCAGCGCGCCGGCGTAGGTCGCGAACGCGATGGCGGTCGCCGCCGCGATCAGGTCCATCCCCGTCGTCAGCGGGATCGAGATCACGACCGGGATCAAGGCGCCGGCGACCCACACGAGCTGGAAGCGGGTCTCGAACCGGGCGAACGTGCGGCCCCGTACGGCGTCGGGGGCGTCGCGCTGCACGATGCTGTCGAAGGCGAGCTTGCCGGCGCCGGCCGCCAGCCCGACGGCGCCGGCCAGGCCCGAGACCGCCCCCAGCCCCCCGGCGCGGGCGCAGAAGAACGCCACCACCGTCACCAGCGCGAGTGAGCCGAGCAGGATCCGTTCCTCGGCGAACCGGCGCCGCAGGGGCGGGGCGATGACGGCCCCGAGGAAGCTCCCGGCCATGCTCGCCACCAGCGCCACGCCGAACCACCACGCCGGCGCGCCGCTGCGGCGGAGCGCGAAGGCGACGAGGAAGACGAGGAACCCCACCACGCCCCGCAGCACCGACATGGCGGTCGCCGACAGCCGGATGCTGGCGGCGTGCAGCTCCTGCTTCGCCGCCTCGGTCACCTCGATCGGGTCCTTCGGCTTGGGGGGCCGCGTGATGCGGACGCTGGCGATCGCCGCCGCCACGAAGCACACGGAGGCGAGGCGGAGCACCCACGGCGCGCCGAGGAACCCGATCTTGAGCACGGCCAGGCCCGGCACGGCCGCGAGGAACCCGGCGACCACCGACAGGATGGCCAGGCGCGCGTTGGCCTCGACGAGCTCGGCCTCGTCGGCGACGGTCGTCGGCACCAGGGCGCTCTTCGTCACCATATGGGCCTTGGCCATGACCAGCACGGCGAACGCCTCGGGGAACACCCAGGCGTTCTGGATGTGCCCGGCCATCGACAGGCACACCGCCGCCCGTCCGGCCGAGCTCAGGATCAGCATCGTCCGCCGGCCGCCGCGGCTGCGGTCGAGGGCCGGACCGAGCAGCGGCGCCACGATCGCGAAGGGCGCCATCGTCAACACCAGGTAGCCGAGCACCCGGCCCCGGGCCGCGCTCGGTGAGATCGAGAAGAACAGTGAGCCCGCGAGCGCCATCGTGACGAGCGTGTCGCCCGCCACGGCCAGGCAGTGCGCCAGCGCGAGCCGGGAGAACGGGGTGGACGCCAGCTTCCCGCGGGCCGGCCGCCGCAGCGGGGACCATCCGGCGTCGCCGGCCGCAGGCGGTGCGCCCGTCAGCCGCCGACCACCTCGAGGCGCCGCCCGAACTCCTTCTCGAACAACTCCCGCTTCCGGCGGGCGCCCCACACGTCCACGTCGATGTCGCCCGACGACGTGACGGCCAGACGGACC
>JBOGIC010000347.1:0-5339 GCA_050744985.1 Acidimicrobiales bacterium | reverse complement strand
AGCGTGGAGGTGCTGGGCAGCCTGCTCGTCCACCACGCCGGCCACCTCATCCGGGAGCACGCCGGCCGGGCCCGGAGCCTGGGCGTCGACCGCCGCATCGCCAAGGACTGGGCCTTGGCCGCCGACGCCGAGATCAACGACGACCTCATCAGCTCGGGGCTCCGCCTTCCCGAGGGCAGCATCGAGCCCCACCGGATGGGCTGGGCCACGGGCCGCATGGCCGAGGAGTACTTCCACCACTCCCGCCACGAGGAGCACGACGAGGAAGAGGAGCCCGACTGCGGCAGCGGCGCCGACGGCCTGGCGCGCGATTGGGACATGAGCGGCGACCAGTCCAGCGGCCTGCCGCCGGGCGAGCAGCGGCTGATCCGCGCCCAGGTCGCGAGCGATGTCCTGCGCTACATGCGCGAGGGCGTCGGGCGCCTGTCCGCCGGCTGGCAGCGCTGGGCCGAAGACCAGTTGGAGCCCAAGGTCGACTGGCGCCGCGTGCTGGCGGCCGAGATCCGCAAGGGCATCACCGCCGTGTCCGGCCGCGTCGACTACACGTACCGGCGGCCGTCGCGGCGGGCCGCGGCCGTGCCCAACGTGGTGCTGCCGGCCATGGAGCGGCCGGCGCCCGAGATCGTGGTGCTGTGCGACACCTCCGGGAGCATGGACGACGCCCTGCTGGCCCAGGTGCTGGCCGAGGTCGACGGCCTGCTGAAAGGCGTGGGCCTCGGGCGCAACCGGCTGCGGGTGCTGTCGGTCGACGCCGCCGTCCACACCGTGCAGCGCGTGGCCAACGCCCGCTCGCTCAACCTCATGGGCGGCGGCGGCACCGACATGGGGGCCGGCATCGAGACCGCCGCCAAACTGCGGCCCCGGCCGTCGGTGATCGTCGTGCTGACCGATGGCCTCACGCCCTGGCCCGAGCACCCGCCCAAGGGGATGCAGGTGGTGGTCGGGCTCATCGAGGGCACCCACGTGCGCCAGGGACGGGCGTGGGCGGCACCCGAGTGGGCGCGCGTCGTGCATATCGAGGCGCCCGAGGCGGCATGACCTTCAAGCGGGAGCGGTGGTACCAGCACGTGCCGGCCGTTACCGCCGTCGTGCCGTGCGAGGGCGAGGAGCACCACGTCACGTGGCGCTGGGGCAAGTACAAGCTCGACGACCACGACATCGGCTCGGAACGGGCCATGCTCACGCTCGGCGGCGATCCGCCGGCGTGCGTCCGGGCGCTCGGCCTGTGGGCGAACCTGTTCGGGATGAACCCCGAGTACTACGGGGAGATGCGCCGCCGCATGGGGGCGGAGGCGGTGTTGCTGCCCAAGGAGTTCGACGTGCCGCGCGAGGTCGGGATGGCGCTCAGCGTCGAGCGGGCGTGGAAGAAGTCGCTGTACTTCGACCGCCAGGGCCAACTGCTCGAGCGGCAGTTGAAGGACCTGGCGACGCCCGTCGTCCGGGCCCACCTCAACGCCGAGAAGCAGCGCATCGGGTCGCGGGTCATCCGGGGCGTCAAGATCAACCTCGTGCCGGCGGGCCGCGCGCTGTCCATCCGGGGCCGGATGGACTCGGTGTCGGTCACGGCCGACGTGACGCTGTCGAGCGCATGGGTCGTACACGTGTGGGCACGGGGCATCGGCGTGGTCGACGGCGCCCTGGTGATGACGGTCCAGGGCCCGGGCTCCACGCCCGGTGCGGTCGCGGTGAAGGCGGCGCGGTGGGAGCAGAGCGAGCCCGGGGTGTCCGAGCCGAGGATCGTCGCCGCCGAGGTGGTCCCGACCGGCGACGACGGCGACGACGACGCTGACGACGCCCGGTGGCATCTGCGCCTTGATCAGTAAGCTCGTAGGTCCCCTCTGAGGACCTGGGAGCACCACGACGACGCACCCTGAGCTGGCGGCCGAACAAGCCGTCATCGACCGGGCCTACGAACGCCTCGACCGCATGCGCGAGCAGGCGCGTGCCGTCTCGGCCGACGTGCTCGCACAGGAACGGGGCGGTACCCACCAGTCGTGGTTCGAGCGGGACGTGCGGGTGGACGTGACCGAGCGGCGCCTCGCCGCGCTGCGGGACGCCGACGCCGGCCTGGTCTTCGGGCGCATGGACCTCGACGACGGCGAGAGCCTCTACGTGGGCCGGGTCGCCATCTCCGACGAGCAGAACGAGCCGCTGGTGGTCGACTGGCGCGCCCCCGCGGCCGAACCGTTCTACCGGGCCACGCCGGGCGAACCGCTGGGTCTCACCCGGCGGCGCCACTTCATGCTGCACGGTCGCCGGCTGGTCGGCATCGAGGACGACCTGCTGTCGGCGGAAGAGGACAGCGGCGAAGGGCTGGTGCTGGTGGGCGAGGCGGCCCTGCTGTCGTCGCTACGCCGCGCCCGTACCGGTCGCATGGCCGACATCGTCGCCACCATCCAGCGGGAGCAGGACGAGATCATCCGCTCGCCGCTGCAGGGCATCCTCGTCGTGCAGGGCGGCCCGGGCACGGGCAAGACGGCCGTGGCCCTCCACCGCGCCGCCTATCTCCTCTATACCTACCGGTTCCCGCTCGAGCGGGCGGGCGTGCTGTTGGTGGGCCCCAACCGCACGTTCCTGCGCTACATCGAGCGGGTCCTGCCGTCGCTCGGGGAGCACACGGTCGTGTTCGGCACACCGGCCACGCTGCTGCCCGGCGTCACGGTGGACCGTCGGGACCCCCCCGAGGCGTCCCGCGTGAAGGGCGACGCGCGGATGGCCAGCGCGCTGTCCCGCGCCGTCCGCCAGCGCCAGCGCCCGCTGGCCAGGACGGCGACCGTCCCGCTCGGCGCCCACCTGCTCGAGCTCACGCCCGAGGCCACCCGGGAGATCGTCAAGCGGGTGAAGCGCCGGCGGGGCACGCACAACGAGCGGCGTGCCGCCTTCGAGCGCCAGATCACGCGCCTGCTGATCGAGCAGTACCGGGAGCGGTCGGACGTCGACGGCGACGAAGGCGAGACCGTGCCCGACGACCTCGAGCGCCAGCTCCGCCGGGAGCGGGCCTATATCGCCGCCGTCGAGCGCATGTGGCCGGTGTTGACCCCGGAGGCCCTCCTCCACGACCTGTTCAGCGTGCCGCCGCTGCTCCGGCTGGCGGCGCGGGACGTGCTCCAGCCCGCCGAATGGGAGACGCTGGCCCGTTCCCGCCGGCCGCGGCTGGCCGACGTGACGTGGACCGAGGACGACGTGGCCCTGCTCGACGAGGCGGCCGTGTCGTTGGGGCCGGTGCCGGCCCGGGCCCGCCCCGCCGCCGACGCGGACGGCGACCGGGCCATGATCGAGCGGGTGCTGGCCGACGCCGGCCCCATCGACGACCAGATGCGGGCCGACCTCGTCGACCACCTCGCCCGCTGGTCGCGCGACGACGGGGACGAGACGACCCCCGACCTGGCGACCCGCACGTTCGGCCACCTCGTCGTCGACGAGGCCCAGGACCTCTCGGCCATGCAGGCCCGCATGCTGGGCCGGCGCAACCCGAGCGGCTCGATGACGATCGTCGGCGACCTCGGCCAGGGCAGCGGTGACCACGCGGCCAAGCGGTGGGACGACATCGTGCGCCACCTGCCCCAGCGCCAGGGGGCCCGCATGGCCGAGCTGTCGGTCAACTACCGCACGCCGTCGGAAGTCATGGACCTGGCCGCCCGGGTACTGGCGGAGGCGGGCGGCGGCCTCGTACCGCCCCGCTCGGTCCGCTCCACGGGGGAGCCCCCGGCGGTGACGCGCACGTCCGACCTGGTCACGACGGCCGCCACCGTGGCCGCCCGGGAGCTCGAGGCGGTGACGGGTGGGCGAGTGGCGGTCATCGCCGCCGTCGGGCTGGTGCCGGCCCTGCGGGCGGCGCTGGGCGCCAGCGACGGCTCGGCCGCCCTCGAGGAGCCGATCGCGGTCTACGCCGTCGACGACGCCAAGGGCCTAGAGTTCGACGCCGTGGTCGTGGTCGAGCCGGCGGCCATCGTCGCCGAACGCCCCAACGGCCTGCGCGCCCTGTACGTCGCCCTCACCCGCACCACCCGGCGCCTCCACCTGGTGCACGAGGCCCCCCTGCCGTTCTCGTGACCCCCGGTCACGGGGTGTAGACATTCCGCCATGCCCACCTGTCCCACCTGGCGGATCGAGCCGGCCGGCCCCCTGCGCGGCGATGTCCGCATCAGCGGGTCGAAGAACGCGGTCACCAAGTTGATGGTGGCGTCCCTCCTTTCGCCCGACCCCGGTCGGGTCGGCAACGCCCCCCACCTGGGCGACGTCGGGATCACCGCCGACATGCTGCGCTCGATCGGCGCCGCGGTGGACGTCGACCCGGCGGCCGGCACCGTCACTGTCGACCCCGCCCGGATCACCGACTGCCGCATCCCGGTGTCGTACTCGGGCCTCAACCGCGTGCCGATCCTGATGACCGGGCCGCTCCTGCACCGCATCGGCGAGGCGTTCGTCCCCTTCGTCGGCGGCGACCGCATCGGCTCCCGGCCCGTCGACTACCACGTCGACGCCCTGCGCCAGCTGGGGGCGGAGATCGAGGTGACCGAGCAGGGGCTCGAGGCGAAGGCGTCGCAGCTGCACGGGGCCCACATCCGCCTGCCGTTCCCGAGCGTGGGGGCGACCGAGACGGTCCTGTTGACCGCGGTGCTGGCCGACGGGCGCACCAACCTCGAGAACGCCGCCATCGAGCCCGAGGTCGTCGAGCTGGCCCTGTTCCTGCAGCGCATGGGCGCCCGCATCGAGCTGCAGCCCGACCGCACGTTCGTCATCGAGGGCGTGTCCCACCTGACCGGCGCCCACCAGCGCATCGGCGGCGACCGCATCGAGGCGTTCTCCTACCTGGTGGCGGGGCTCGCCACGGGCGGGCACGTCCGGGTGCTGGGCTGCTCGCAGGACCGGCTCGTGACCGCCATCTCGACCCTGCAGCGCATGGGCGCCGAGTTCCAGATCGACGACGACGGGATCGCCGCCCGCGTCGGGCCGGGCGGCCTCCGCCCGGCGGTCGTGCAGACCGACACGCACCCCGGCTTCATGACCGACTGGCAGCCCGGGCTCGCCGTGCTCTGCACCCAGGCCCGCGGCCTCTCGGTCGTGCACGAGACGGTGTTCGAGGACCGGCTGGGCTACGTCGAGGCCCTGCGCGCCATGCACGCCGAGGTCGAGCTGTTCGACCAGTGCCTCGTCGGCCAGCCGTGCCGGTTCGAGGAGACCGGGTTCCTGCACGCGGCGCTCGTGCGCGGGGCGTCGGAGCTGCAGGGCGCCGAGATCACGATGCCCGACATCCGGGCCGCCTTCGCCTACGTCATCGCCGCCGCCACCGCCCACGGCCCCTCGACGCTGCACGGCGTCCACCACCTCGAGCGGGG
>JBOGIC010000346.1:0-1717 GCA_050744985.1 Acidimicrobiales bacterium | reverse complement strand
CAACAACATCGCCAGCAGGACGAGATCGTCGGTGCTCAGGTACTCGAATGCGCCCGTCACCGACCCAGACGGTCGAGCGCGCCGGCGTGCGCCTCCATGACGCGCATCGCCGCCGCCGTCACCCGGTCACGGTGCTGGCCGAGGGCGACGTAGTCGCGGACCGCTCGTCGCGCCGCCTCCTGCATCGATATGCCCTCGACGCGGGCGCGCTCCTGCAACGCCGCCTGCTCCTCATCGGTCAACCGGAGCGTCATAGCCATGCGGCTGGTGGTATCACTCTGGTACCGCTCGATCCGACTGTCCGGATGAGCGATATTCCGTTTGACAAGCGGCGGCGGATGGGTACTATCAACCCTCATGGCACGCAAACACATCGTCGACACGAAGCTCCGGGGATCAGCCCCGGCGAGCGTCGGCGCGTTTCCGTGCCTGCCCAGGCGCTTACTGGATGAGCGATACCTGGGCCGTCGGGAGCCGGGAAATACCCGCAGTACCGACGTTCGCTGGTAGCCGGCGCTCGGTCGCCCGCTCCGCATCTTCATCTCCTGCGCGCACTCCGTCATGCGTGTCCAATCCTGGGCTCGAGCCAATGGTGGCGCCGCGGTCTCCAAAACCGACGGCCGGGGGTTCGAATCCTTCCGAGCCTGCTCATACGCGCCCGACAGCCAGTCGGGTCACCAGCATCTTGACAACTGCAGAGGCATCGTCGTCGGGACTATTTTACAGATGGTCCCGCACGGATCGGTCGCGCCATGGGGCGCAGCTGGCGGTAATCCAGCCGTCTTTTCGACACAGGGGGTTCGATTCCTCCCCGGTCCACCATGCCCGATCAACACCTCACGCGCGTCACGCCTGACCGGTAGGGCACCGGGCCCTTACCCCGGACAAGACTGGGTTCGAGCCCCAGGGCGCACACGCTGCCCACGTCGACGTAGCCCAATGGAGAAGGCACCGGCCTACGAAGCCGGAGAGTGCAGGTTCGACCCCTGCCGCCGACGCGATGCTCACCTCGCCGTAGCTCAGTGGACAGAGCACCGCCCCCCGAAGGCGGCTGTCGCACGTTCGAGTCGTGCCGGCGAGACCGCTGGAAGCGATCCGGCCGGATCAGGAGCCTGTCCCGAAAACAGGTAGGGGTCGCAGCCCTTGGGCGTTCGAGTCGCCCCGCTTCCGCTCCACGCCGCGGTGGTCAAACGGCCACGACGCCGGGCCCTCAACCCGGAGGCCGGGGTTCGACTCCCCGTCGCGGTACGTCGATGCCAGGTGGTCCAGTGGCACGGACGTCCGGCTGTTCCCCGGAAGACGAGAGTTCGACCCCCTCCCTGGCAGCCACCGCCCGGTGGCAGAGCATGCATGCGCGCGGCTGCAGACCGCGTCACGGGGGTGAGAGTCCCTCCCGGGCGTCCATCCGAAGCGACGGCCACACGGAATACTGAATGCACCGAGAGGAGGTGTCCACCATGCCCACGACCATCAACCCGAAGCTCGTCTCCTGGGCGAGCGACATCGAGGCGGAGACGATCCGCCAGGCCGAGAAGACGGCGCGGCTGCCCATCGTCGAGGGCCACGTGGCCCTCATGCCCGACGCCCACGTGGGCATCGGCGCGACCGTCGGCTCGGTGATCCCGACCAAGGGCGCCGTCATCCCGTCGGCAGTCGGCGTCGACATCGGCTGCGGCATGATCGCCGCCGAGCTCGACCTGACCGAGGACCAGCTGCC
>JBOGIC010000345.1:0-11227 GCA_050744985.1 Acidimicrobiales bacterium | reverse complement strand
AGAGGTCGCTACGGCAGCTCGACGGACTGGACGTGGTTGAACACGTTCAGCGGGTCCCAGCGGGCTTTGACCTCTTGGAGCTGGTCGTAGTTCTGCTTGTAGTAGAGGTGCTGCCAGTTGTTGAGGTTGGCGTCGGGGTAGTTCACGTAGCAGCCGTCGAGGCGGCCGTCGGGCTCGGGGCCGTTCGGCCCGTACATCTCGCCATAGAACTCGGCGAGCCATCCCAGGTTGACGCTGTCGTCGGCTTCGTCCTGCCAGTACGTCTGGTACTGCAACTTCACGGCCGATGACCTCTGCGGTACGGCGGTGGCGTCGGGCGCCACGGCGTTCACCTGGCCGCCGTAGGAGTCGACCTGGAGCAGGGCCTGCGCATTCTGGTAGGTGAGCTGCCTCAGGTTCCGGTAGATGATCTCGCACTCGGCATCGGTGAAGTTGCCGATCATGTACGCCGAGCCGTACTTGCCTCGTCGCGGGTTCCCCGTGCCGTTCAGCGTCTGGGTCACGGTGAGCCAGGGCAGCACCTGCACGTCGATGGTCGGCAACGGGATGCCGTGGTAACCGACCGGCAAGGTGACGGGCTCGGGCGTCACCCGTGCCGGCCGGAGCTGCTCCCGTACCCCCTCGAGCGCGTCGGCGGTATCCCCGACGAGCTGCATGGTCAGCGTGATCTGCGGCGCCGGCTGGCATGTCAGGCACAGGAGGGTGAACAGCTCCCCGATGGCGTTCGGGCCCGGGTCCTTGTGATCGATGAAGAACTGGCCGTACGACTGCAGGAACGCGGTTAACGAGGCCAGGGTGAACCCGTCCCATGGGTAGGCCTCGGTGGCCAGGAGCGCCTCCGACGGGGCCGGTGGAGGGTCGGCGAAGAAGAACTTCGTCACCACGCCGAAGTTGCCGCCGCCACCGCCCTTGTTGCCCCACAGCATGAGCCATTCGTCGCGGTCTCCCGTATCGCCCCGGAACACGTCACAGCCGACGTTGCCGTCGCGGTCGACGTGGACGACCTCCACGGCGGTCAGATGGTCGACGGTCAAGCCGTACTTGCGCGAGAGGAGCCCGTAGCCGCCGCCGGCTATGTGGCCACCGGCGCCGACCGAGTAGCAGGAGCCCCCCGGGATGGTCACCCCGAACTGCTTCTCGAGCACCAGGTAGACGTCGAACAGGGTCGCGCCGGCCTCGATGACGTACCAGCCGGTCGCGTCGTCGACGTAGACGCCGCGCATGGGAGTGAGGTCGAGGATGACCCCGCCGTCGTTGCCGTAGACGAAGTTCTCATAGCAGTGGCCGCCTCCCCGGACCGTGATGCGCAGGCCCCGCCCGAAGGCCGTCCTGACCGCCTCGACGACATCGTCGGGCGTGGGGCAGACCTGCACGTAGGTCGGGTGGGCGATGAAGCGCTGGTTGAATCCCCGGGTCAGGTTGGGAAAGCGCGGGTCAGCGGGCGGCACGGTGCTCATCCGGTCGGCCTACCACAGCGGGCGGCCCCTCGCCCGGCTGACGCCGCCGAGCAGCGGAGCGGCCACGCGGAGCAAGATGGTGCGGCCGACGGAGGGGAGGCGGGACAGGCTTGAGACACAAGGATCGGCGGCTGATCGCCGTCATCGGCAGCGCCCACCCGGACCGGAGCTCGGGCGACCACCGGTGGCCGTACCACCCGCCCCTGCAGCACCCGGAGCTCGTGTTGGAGGCGTGTGAGCGCCTGGGCGGCGAACTGGCGGCCGCCGGTTGGGATCTCGTGGTGTACGCCGGCGAAGGCTCGGGGGAGGACGCCGGGTTCATCGAGCCGTCGGTCGTGAAGGGCTACGTGGACGGCGGACCGCCCAGGAAGGGAGCGGTGCACGTGCTGTACTCCCGCCGATTCCCCACGCCGCGTTTCACCGCACAGGCGCAGCACCCTGACGCGTTCGACTTCCGGGCGGACCTCAGCCAGGACTGGGAGCCGTCGTTCTTCCGGTCGCTCGCCGATGTCGACGCCGCCTTGATCGTCGGGGGCGGGCACTCGTCGTACCTCGCCGGGCTGGTGTGCCTGGGCCGGCGGATCCCGCTCCTCGCCCTCGGAACCTTCGGCGGGTCCGCGCACCGTGTCCTCGACGCGATGGTGCAGTCCGGTACCCCCCTTCGCCCGGAGGACTTCGAGGTGCTGGCCCGACCGGACTGGTCGCCGTCGTCGGCCCAAGCGCTGGTCGCCAGCATCAGCACGCAGAAGACGTGCCTGGACAAAGAACGCGAGGAGGTCCGGCAGGAGCTTCGGACCCGCCGTCGGTCTCAGAGCGCCGCCGTCGCCCTGGGTCTGTTCGTGGTGGCCTCGCTGCTGGTCCCCCTCGCCCTCGTCGTCGGCGATGCCAACACGTTCCCGGAGCTGGCGTTGCTGTTCGTCGCACCGCTCGTCGCGGGCGCATCGGGTGGCACGATCAGGACCCTCCTGCCGAGAACCACCGACGTGGAGATCTCGACCCTGGGCTCGGCCGCGCTCGGTGCGGTGGCCGGCGGGATCACCGGGCTGTTGTACCTCACGGCCCAGCTGACCAGCTCGAGCGAGACAACCCTCGGCGACCTCACCGCCCGCCAGTACCAGACCTTCGTGCTGTTCTCGGTCGCGTTCGGGTTCGTGGCGGGACTGGCGCTCGACTCGGTCTACCAGAAGCTCATCAGCGCCGGAGCCGCCGACGCGCGAGACATCTGAACCGCGGCGCCGTGTGCCGGCGTCAGCCCGTAAGCAGGGCGGCGTAGCGGTCGAGGTAGAGCGGCCAACCGGCGTCGTGACCGACGCCATCGCTGAGCGCTTCCCAGCCGGGGCCGTGGCGGTCGATGTTGCGGTGCTCGAGCTCGACCCGGGTCCGCGCCGCGGTCTCGGCGATGAAGCGGACCTCGACTTCGCTGGTGTTGTCCGGCTCCGTCTCGATTTGCCACGACGGGCCGATGTCCCAGCTGAAGACGACGCGGTGCGGGGGCTCGTAGACCAGGACGCGGGCCCAGCGGCACTCGCTGCCATCGGTGGCGCGGTCGTAGATGTGGCCGCCGGCACGCGCCTCGAACACCGTCTCGGCGATCGGCGCCGCCAGCAGGTTGTGCTCGGGCGGCTTGAAGTCACCGAAGCGCTCGGTGAAGACGGCGAACGCCTTCTCGATGGGCGCATCCACCGCGATCTGCCTGCGGACCACCGGGGCTGCTGTCTGCGTCATGCCATCTCCTCCGTTGATTGTTCGACGGCCTCGCCGTAGCTGGCCAGAGCCCGGTTCCAGTAGGTGTCGAGCTGGTCCCGCAGGGCGGCGACGGCGGTGGGGTTCAGCCGGTAGATCCGCCGGGTGCCGGCGGCACGCTCGGAGACGAGGCCGGCCTCCTTGAGCACCTTGAGCGCCTGCGACACTGCCGGGCGGCTGACGGGCAGTTCCGCCGCGAGCTCGCCCACCGCCCGCGGCCGCTCGGCCAGGGACGCGACGATGGCGCGGCGGGTGGCGTCGCCGAGTGCGGCCCAGCCGTCCTCATCTCGGTAATCAACCATGAACCGTAATCAAACACTTACCGAGCGAACTGTCAAGGGCCCGCTCAAGGCCGGGCCCCTTCGTGCCGAAGTACGCCGTGGGAACGGTGGCAACCAGGGACGGACGCGAGCGTGAGCACTGACCGGCACCTCACCTGTGCCCGCGATGGCGTGGCGACGCGTCTGCGGTGCGCCAACTGCGACGTCGCCATCTGCCCGGCGTGTCTCGTCCGCACCGAAGTGGGCCTGCGCTGCCCGGCCTGCGGTAACGCCCGGCCGGGGTCGCGGCCGCCGCGGCGTCACCGTCACGTGGGGGCCGTCGCCGTGTTCGGGGCCATCGTGCTGGCCGGCGGGATCGTCGCCGCCCTGGCCCGGCAGGATGCTCCCGAGCCCGCGCCCGCGGCCGGCGGTCCGCCTCCCACGCAGATCCTCGAGTTCGAGCCGGTGCGGCCCGATGCGAGCGTGCCGAGCTTCCCGCCGCGGCTGGCGCTCCCGCCCGAGGCCGTCCTTCCCTACGTCGAGCGACCCGACCTCGGCATCGCCTTCGCCGTCCCCTCGGGTTGGGAGGTCTCGGCTCGGGACCCGGCCGGAGGCGTGTTCCTCGCCACGCCGCCGCTCGCGGGCGGCGGTCCCATCGCCTGGTTCCGGATCCTCACCTACCCCGGGGCCGTGGGCGTGGCGCCGACGGCGCAACGCGTCACGGCTGAGTTGCTGGCCGATCGCCCAGGGGTACGGGACCTGGTCAGCAACCCGACGGTCATCGGGACTCGACCGGCCTGGTACGTGCGCTTCACGGCTCCGCTCAGCCCGGACGGCAGTGGACCGCCCACCGAGCAGACGTTTTACTTCATCGAGGTGAACCAGGGCGTCGCGGCCCTGGCGTTCGGGTCGCTGGGATCCGGCGGTACCGGTCACGCGGCGGTGGCGCAGGCCACGATCGCCAGCCTGCGCTACCGCTGACCGCGGGCGGGATCCGCGTTTGCCGGCGCGCGCGTCTCTAGCCTCGGAGCTATGGCGGCGTCACTGTCGACAGCCGAACGGCAGGTGCTGGGTGCGTTCAACGCCGGACCGGTCACGACCGACCCGGTGGCGCTCACCGACGTGGTGCGGCGGAGGACGCTGCCGCAGGTGACCGGTCCGGAGTTCCGGCGGGCGGTCGCCAGCCTGGCCGAGCGGGGGCTCCTCCGGGCGCGGGTGGCCACCAAGGCCGGCGGTGAGATCGGGCGGGTCGTGATCGAGGACGTCACCGCCCTTGGGCGCGCCGTCGTGCGCTCGATCGACGACGGCGGGCGCTAAGCACCCGCGCCGCGGGTTTCAGTCCGAGCCACTCAGTCGCGGGTGCGCGGATCCGATGTGATGTTTTGGCCGGTGTGTCGATTCCGGCCGAGGCGTTCGTGTAGGTGGTGAGGGTCGGAGGAGCCGGCCCCGGGAACATGAGGAGGCCGCAATGACCGCCACCACCTCATGGGCTTCGCCCAGTTGACGATCATGTGCACCGCCCTCGGCGTGCTGATCGCCCGGGCCATGCGCCGACGGGCCGCGCAGCCCCGGTCGACGTTCGTCAAGACCACCGTCGTCTTACGGCCCTGTCGGTGCTGCCCGACGTGGTCCTCTCGGCGGGCACCTCGACGAAGGCCACCCTGGTGCTGACCCACCTGGTCGCCGCCGCCATCGTCATCCCGGCCCTGCCCTCCCGCCTGCCGGAGACGTGCGAGCGCTGAGCCGACAGCCCAAGATCGCCGGTTCGGGCACGACGATGTCGTGCCCGTTCGGCGCGTCAGGCGCGCTTCTCCAGCCGCCCCTCTCGCAGCGACGAACGGTCGACGTCGTCGAGGCTCGTGACGACCAGGTCGGCGCCGGCCGCGGCGAGGAGCTCCGCGTCGTCGGCGCGGGCGATGCCGATCGCCGCCATGCCGCCGGCCTTGGCCGCCTCGACGCCGGCGACCGCGTCCTCGAGCACGATGGCGTCACGCGGCTCGACACCCAGCTCCTGCGCGGCGGTCAGGAACATCTCGGGGTGCGGCTTGCCGTGGGCGAAGTCGCGCCCGGACACGTCCTGGTCGAAGATCTCCAGCAGCGACAGGCCCGGGCGCACCGACGGCGACGAGATCCCCGCGTCGCGGGTGAACCGGTCGAGGTCGATCTGGCGCAGGAACGCACCGGCGTTCTTGGAGGACGAGGCCGCGGCCACCTGCATGCCGGCGTCCTTGGCGGCGATCAGGAACCGCAACGCGTCCGGGTACGCGGTGAAGTCGCCGGCGTCGATGAGGCGATCGACCATCGCCTGTTTGCGCTCGGCGTACTCGTGCACGCGCTGGCCGGCGTCGGGTACGCCGAAGTAGTCGAGCGCAGCCCGCGCCCCGCTCATGCGCGGCTTGCCCGAGATGCGCTCCTGGTAGAGCGCGGGCGTGAACGCCTCCGGTGCCCACGTCGTGCGGTCGCGGATGTCGTGCCAGTCGCCGTCCATCAGCTCCCGCAGCGACTCGCGCCACGCCTTCTCGTGCGGCGAGTCGACCAGGACCCCGTCGACATCGAAGATCGCCGCCCGGAAACCGCTCACCCGGCTCCCCTGATCGCGCCGGCGCCCGAGGCAGGCGGGTGCACGCCCAGGTCGAACGCCGTCTCGTCGCCGGCCCCCAGTTCCCGCACGTCGTCGCCGATGGCCACCCGGATCGGGCGGGTGACCCCTTCGCGGGCGACGGCGACCGTCAACCGGGCCCGGGCGACCGAGACGCGCAGCGGGGTGCCGCGGAACTGCATGGAGAAGGACAGCTCGTCGAGGCCCTGGGGCAGGCGCGGGTCGAAGCGCAGCACACCGTCGCTCACGTCCATGCCCGTGTACCGGCGCTGCACGAGATCGAGCGTGCCGGCCATGACGCCGAGATGGATGCCCTCCTTCGTCGTGCCGCCCTGGATGTCGTCGACGTCGCTGCCGAGGGCCACGAGGAACCGCTCCCACGAGCTTTCGGGATCGATGCCGGCGAGCACGCCGGCGTGCGCGACGTAGCTCAGCGTCGAGCCGTGCGACGTGCGCGAGTCGTAGTACGCGATGTTCCGGGTCGCCATGTCGCGGGAGTACTCGTAGCCGAGCCGGCCGAAGATCTCCTGCAGCTCGTCCTCCGAGAACAGGTAGAACAGCATCACCGTGTCGGCCTGCTTGGAGACCTGGTAGCGATCGGGATCGTCCCCCTCGGCCCGCAGGATCCGATCGAGGCGCTGGATGTTGTCGTACTTCTCGCGGTAGGCCGCCCAGTCGAGCTCTTCGAGATCGCCGTACCCCTCGAACTGGCTGATGATGCCGTCGCCGTGGAAGGGGATGAACATCCGGCGGCTCATGTCCTGCCACGTCGCCAGCTCGTCGTCGGTGATCTCGAGACGGCTTCGCAGCGCGTCGGCACGGCCGGCCGGCAGCAGCGACAGGACGGTGCCCGCGATGTCGCACAGCCACGCGACCATCACGTTGGTGTAGGCGTTGTTGCGGAACCCGCCCTCGGTTTCGCCGGGGTACGTCTCGTGGAACTCGTCGGGCCCCATCACCCCGTGGATCTCGTAGCGCTCGCGATCGGGGTTGAGCTGGGCGATCGACGCCCAGAAGCGGGCGATCTCGAGCATCACCTCGGCGCCGTAGTCCCGCAGGAAGCTCCGGTCGTCGGAGGCCAGGTAGTAGTGCCAGATGTTGTAGAAGATGGCGGCGTTGACGTGGCGCTGGTGGTGGCTCAGATCACGGTCCCACCGGCCCGAGAGCGGGTTGAGGTGCAGGCGCTGGGTCTCCTCGACGCCCTCGCTCCCGCTCTGCCACGGGAACATGGCGCCGCGGAACCCCGCCTCGCGCGCCGCCGCCCGCGCCTCGCCCAGCCGGCGGTAGCGGTACATCAGCAGGCCCCGCGTCACGTCCGGCAGGCGGAGGTTCAGGAACGGGAACGCATAGATCTCGTCCCAGAACACATGGCCGCGGTACGCCTCGCCGTTGAGCCCCCGAGCGGGCATGCCGGCGTCGAGGTCGGCGGTGTGGGGCGAGCAGACCTGAAGGAGATGCGCGATGTGCAGTCGCAACAGCCGCTGCACGCCGTCGTCGCCGCGGCCGGCGGAGACCCGGAGGTCGCACGCCCGCCACAGTTCGTCCCACGCCTCGGCGTGGCGCTCGACCGTCGCCCGGAAGTCGGTGTGCCGAGCCGCCGACCGGGTCGCCTTGACGAGCGTGTCGCTGATCGCGGGATCGCGCGACGTGTAGAACGTCACCATCTTCTCGATGCGCGTCGCCTGGCACCGCACCACCGGGAAGGCGAGCACCTGCTGGATGTAGTCCTCCATCTGGTGCATCGTGCGCTCGACGGGCAGAAGCTCGGCCTCCCGGAAGACACGCGTGCGGGCCGCTTCGCTGACGTAGAGGTTGGACTGGCGGGTCTGCACCTTCAGCGCGATCACTTCGGGCCCGAACGTCCGGGGCCCGGCGGGGGACAGGTGGCGGCCCTCGAGCTCGCCGTACCGGGCGACGCCACGGTTGGTGACCCGGCCGTCGATGGCGGTCACGACCTCGACATGGCCCGACCAGTTCTGGGGCACCAGCGTCCACTCGATGCCGGCGTGGTGGGGGTCGGCCATGCTGACGAACCGGATGCTCCCCAAGGTCGTCTCCCGCCCCCTCGAGTCGCGGAAGCGCATCTGGCGTTTGAGCATGGCGTACCGGAGGTCGAGCTCGTGGCGGTACTCGAGCAGGTCCACGTCGGCGAGCCCGATCGCCTCCTCGCCCTCGATGCGCAGCTTCATCACCAGCCAGTTCGGCAGGTTGACGAGGTCCTCGTTGAGCACCGGGCGGCCGCCCAGGATCGCCGTCTCGCGGTTGTAGCCGCCGTGGACGTAGGTGCCGGGGTAATGCACACCGTCGGCGTCCGCCCACTCGGCCGCCCCGCGCGCGCACATGTAGCCGTTGCCGGTCGACGTCAGCGCCTCGCGCAGCCCCTCCTGCTCCGGCTCGTAGCCCTCGTAGACGAGCACGAAGCCGTCCACCCACACCCCCTCGACGCCTGATGCGATCCTACGGCGGCGGCGCGGCCTATTCGGCCCTCGGATGGCCGAGAAGCGTGGTGACCTCGTGGCCGTCGCGAAAGATCGTGATGTCGCCGTCGATGGAGACCTTGAGCACGACCGCCGCCGTCTCCGACAGGGTCCTGGCCGCCGCCGTGCGGGCCCCTTCGTGCTGGCTGTCGGTGGTCGTGACGATGGCCCCGTAGGCGAGCAGGCGGCCGTGGCGGTCGAGGACCGTCGCGCCGTCGAGCATGGCGAGGCGCACGAGCGTGTGCTCGTCGAGTTGCTCGGCGTCGATGAGGTGATGCAGCCGCGTCTCGGGCCGCATCGCGTCGGGGTCGATGTCGTTGCGAAGGTCGTAGCGGTCCTTGGGCGAGACGATGCCCTCGAGGCGGGCCTGATCGTCGACGACGGCAAGTATCGCCCCACCCGGCTGGGCCGAGATCAGGACGGCCGCACGTGCGACCACCCCTGCGACCGTCCCACCGCCGATCATGTTCTCGATGGAGGCGCTGAGCTGCAGGGGGAACGCCGTCCAGTGCTCGGCGCGCCGGATGAGGAGAGGTCGACCGTCGACGAAGGTCCAGATGCTCCGGTCGCCTCGCACGTAGAACCCCAGGCCGCCGAGCGCCCGCGTCGCCTCGGCGACGAGTGCGCCGCTCTCCACCCAGTCGTCGTTCTCGACCCGGGCCGGCTCGGTCCGCCCGGCCAACCGCTGGACGCGATGGCGTTGCAGCTCCGTGCGGGCGCGGCCGTCGGGGTCGACGACCAGCATCGCCCGCCGACCGTCGAACAGCAGCGGCGCCCGCTTGGCGGCCCGGATGTCGTGGGGATAGCGGAACCGCAGGCGCGGGCGGTCGGGGAACACGTCGGCGATGATCACGCCGTGGGTGAGGTGGTGGGATTCGACGCGCATCCCGCTCAGCTCGACGAGGTACTCGATGGTCTCGCCCACGAGGTCGCTGTGGACCTCCCGGGCCACCCGGGTCGCCAGGTACACGGCGAGGACCTCGGACGCAACGGCGTCGCGCACGGCGCGCTGCAGGGCGGGGCTGATCGCCATCGCCATCGTGTCGTCGGCGACCACAGCCCGGAACTGGGTCGCGGCCGCGACGGCCGCGCCCGGGAGCGCGTGGAGCAGTTCGGCCAGCGACGTGTCCTGGGCGGGTCCGACGAGGCGCGCGACGCGGTCGTCGAGGCGCACGATCACGCTCGTCTGCCACCCGTCGGGACCTTCACCGGTCGCCATCGCCGTGCCCGGGCCGGGGGTGGGCGGCGGCGAGGCTGGGGGCGTGCCTACGCGGGCATGGGACACCTCGACGGTCGCGCCGCCGAGGATGTCGGTGACGGCGTGCGCCACGGCCGCGCCGACGGGGTCCACCGCCACGAGCCTCGATTCCATGCCGCCATCATCGTCGCTCGCGGGTCACCCGCGATTCACCGGTCAGACGCCGGCGACCCGCGCTCCGTTGCGAGGTACCGTCGAAACTGACCCGTGCGGGAGGTATCGCCATGAGCAATGCGGCCGCTCGTCCGCCGAGAGTCCCGCCGCCGTGGTTCGTGCACACGGCGTGGCGCGCCCATCGCGCGCTGTACCGCCTCAGCGGCGGCCGGTTCCTGTGGACCACGTCGAACAAGCGCGGCTGGGGTGCGCTGCGCCTCACGACCACCGGGCGGAGGTCGGGGAGCGAGCGCAGCGTCATCATCGGCTACGTCGAGGACGGTCCGAACCTCGTCGCGCTGGCCATGAACGGCTGGGACGAGGGCCACCCGGCCTGGTGGCTCAACCTCGAGGCGCGCCCGGACGCTGTCGTGCGGTTGGCACACCAGCAACCTCGCACGGTGCGCGCCCGCGCCGCGGCGGGTGAGGAGCGTGACCGGCTGTGGCAACGCTGGGTTGCGATCGATCCGAAGCTGGACGCGTACGCCGGCCGGCGATCGACCCGGACGCCCGTGGTCGTGCTCGAACCGCACAACGGGTCCGCCTGACACCGGGCCGATGCCGTCCGCCCGTGGGCCGGTGGGACCTTCGTCTTCGAGAGTGGCTGCCGGCCTCCGGACTCTCCTTGGGCGCGATCATGGCGGCTATGAGCGCCATCCGGACGCAGGTCGTCTTCGACGCCGCCGACCCTCACGCGTTGGCTGCGTTCTGGGCCGAAGCCCTGCACTACGAGCACGAGGAGATCGACGCGTTCGTACGGGGCCTCGTGGAGGCCGGTCACGTGCCTGCCGAGTACACCATCGAGATCGAGGGGAAGTTGCGCTGGCGAACGCTCGCCTCGCTGCGCCACCCGGACGACCCGGTCGACGAGCGGGGCGCGGGGGCGGGCCGGCGCATCCTGTTCCAGGCCGTCCCCGAGACCAAGGTCGTCAAGAACCGGGTCCACCTCGACCTCCTCGTCGGACCCGAGCTCCGCGACGCCGAGGTCGAGCGTCTCGTAGGTCTCGGCGCGACCGTCCGGGGCGTCCACGACGGCGACGAGGGCCGGTGGGCACTGCTGACGGACCCTGAAGGCAACGAGTTCGACGTCTCGTGATCAGCGACGCCGTTGGCGTTCGGCCTCGCAGCCGAGCGCCCGGATTGGGCTTGCGGTAGTTCGGCAGCACGCGCCCAAGGGGGGCGGCGCAGCTCCACTGCAGCGAATGGTCGGATCGGCCTCGGGGCATATTGGAATGGGTGCGGCGCTCCAGCAGTGACGGCCTCGGGCCCGGTGACCAGGC
>JBOGIC010000344.1:0-8044 GCA_050744985.1 Acidimicrobiales bacterium | reverse complement strand
GTCGGGGTCTGCCCCCCACGTGTCCACTGCGGCAAGCCCGTAGAGGTTCAGCTGGAGGGTGGCGGGGCGGTCGCCGACCGATGACGCCCGTCCTGTCTTGAAGTCGACAAGCTCGAGCCGCCCGTCCCTCCGGTAGACGGCGTCCACCCGGCCTCGGACCACGTGCCGGCCCGCAGCCAGCACGAACGGCGCCTCCACCCGCTCGGGGTCGAGGTCGGCCCACGGGCTGGCCAGGAACGACGCCTTCAGGGCGGCGACGACCCCCGCGTCGCCGGCGGCGCCCGTCTCGTCCTCGTCGGGCTCGATCAGGGCCAGCTGGCGCCCGGCCCGCTGTTCGATCCAGCGGTGGACGGCCGTGCCCATCCGGGCGGCCGGCGACGACCGGCGGGGCAGCGGGCGGACCACCGACCAGTAGAACTGCTTCGGGCAGCGGGCGTAGGTGACCAGGCCCGTCACCGACAGGCCGGTCGGCGCCTGGCGGGGCGGCGCGGTCGAGGCCGGCGAGACGGCGATCTCCTCCAGGCGCAGCTGGGCGGGGTCGGACGCCACCCCGGCAGCGTACCGGTCGACCTGCCGCGCCAAGGCACGTTGCTTGGCGGCCACGTCGGGGTTGATCTCGGCCGGCTCGTGCCGGAACCGCTCGGTGACGAGCCCCTCCTTGGCGAGCGAAGCGATGAGCTCGTAGAACTCAGACGGGCCCTGGGGCTGCGCCGGGCCGGCGTACCACTGCGCCGCCGAGCAGGTGAGATGGCGCTGGGCGCGGGTGCACGCCACGTAGAGCAACCGCCACTCCTCGTCGAGCCGGCGGCGCCGCACGGCGGCGCCGATCTCCTGCTGGGTGGCGGCGACCTGCGGGTGGGGGATGCCCTCGTCGTCGGCCCGGAGCCACCACGGCAGGGCGGACGCGTTGCTGAGGGCGTTCTCGTGGGCCCGGTCGTCGGGGAAGATGCGTGACGATCCGCTGCCGGCCAGCCCGGGCACGTACACGACCGGGAACTCGAGGCCCTTGGCCTGGTGGACGGTCGACACCCGCACCGCGTCCTCGCCGCTGACGTGGGCCTCGGCGACGTCCTCCTCGGACTCGTCGAGCAGCTGCAGGTACTCGAGGAACGCCGCCAGGCCGGGGTCGCCCTCGATCGGCTCGAACCCCTCGGCCAGGTCGAGGAACCGCAGGAGGTTCTCGCGGGCGCGCTCGCCACCCCGCCACAGACCGGTGTGGAGGACGATCGTCTCGGCCAGGTCGAGGAGCGGCACCCGCGACGCGATCTCGGCGAACGTCGCCCGCTCGGATCGGTAGTCCCCCAGGCGGCTGCGGGCGGCGGGCGAGAGGTCGGGGACGCGATCGAGGTCGTCGAGGGCGTCCGCCAATGAGCAGTGCTCCTCCCGCTCCTCGGCCAGGGCCCGGCTGTGGCGGGCGAGGGCGGCGAGGTCACGGAGGCCGATGCGGTAGCGGTGGCCCTGCAGGATCCGCAGCGTGGCGACCACGGCGGAGGGGTCGGCCAGCACCTCGATCCACGCGATCAGGTCGACGATCTCGGGCCGGTCGAGCAGCCCGCTCGTGCCTACGGCCTCGTTGGGCACGCCCCGGTCGTCGAGGGCGTCGAGGATGGGCTGGATCAACCGCCGCTTGCGGCAGAGCACGGCGTGGTCGCGCCAGGGCGCGCCGGCGGCGTGGCGGGCGACGATGTCGTCGGCGATCGTCGCCGCCTCCTCGGCGTCGTCGGCGGCGAGGAAGCAGTCGACGGTGGTCGGGGTCGCATCGGGCGCCGGCTCGAGTGCCTTCGGCAGCGCGTCGCCCACCTGGGTCTGGATGCGGTTGGCCACGTCGGCCAGGGGCTGCCCGAAGCGGAAGGTGACCTGGAGCTCCTGGGTGGAGGTGGCGCCGAAGTGCTCGTCGAAGTGCTGGATGTTGAACAGGTGGGCCCCGCGGAAGGCGTAGATCGACTGCATGTCGTCGCCGACCGCCGTGACCGCGGACCCCGGCGGGTAGAGGAGCTGCAGCATGCGACGCTGGGCGTAGTTGGTGTCCTGGTACTCGTCGAGCAGGACGACGGGGTGGCGCTCCCGCTCGGCGGTGGCGATCTCCGGGTGGGCCTCGAGCAGCCGCACCGCCAGGGCGACCTGGTCGCTGTAGTCGAGGAGGTCGCGCTCCCGCTTTCGCCGTTCGTAGGCCTCCACGACCTGGCACAACTCGAGGCGGCTTTCGGCCGCGCCGCGCATCGGCTTCCACCGGCCCTCACGGGCGACGAAGGCACTGTCGGCCGCGATGGCGCTGACGGGCACGAGGTAGTCGGCCGCCCGCGAGGCGAGGGTGAGGGCATCGGCCAGCACGACGTTGGGGGCCAGGGCGCTGCGGCGGTCGAAGCGGAACTCGTCGAACACGCGGTAGAGGAGCAGCCACGCCTGCGCCTTGTCGAGCAACCGGGCGCCGGGGTCGAGGCCGAGGGCGAGGGCGTGCTCGGCCACCAGGCGCGCTCCGTAGCTGTGGTAGGTCGCCACCGCCACGTCGGCGTCGGCACCCAGCGCCCCCCGCACCTTCTCCTTCAAGTTGAACGCCGCCTTGTTGGTGAAGGTGAGGCCGAGGATCTCGTCGGGCCGCGCCCGCCCGGAGCGCACGAGGTGGAGGATCCGCTGGGCCATGACGGTGGTCTTGCCCGTCCCTGCCCCCGCCACGAGGAGGAGGGGCGTGAGCGGGGCTTCGATGGCGGCCCGCTGCTCGGTGGTCGGGGTGAACCGGCGGCCGGCGGTCACGACATCCGGCCCTCGGGCTGAAGCGGGCACAGGCGGTGGAACGCGCAGGTGCGGCAGTTGGCGTCGACCGACGGCTCGAAGTCCTCGGCCAGGATCCGGTCGGCGACGGCCAGCACCCGTTCCTCGGTGTGCTCGGCGTGGTCGTCGGTGATCGGCTGCTGGAACACGTTCATCGTGCGCAGGTAGCGCAGCTCGAGACGCGTGGGCGCGCCGAGCCGGGCCAGGCCTTCGTCTCGGGTGGCGGCCAGGTGGTAGACGGCCAGTTGCAGATCGTCGACGACGTCGTCGGGTCGGGGCTCGCGCTTGCTCGTCTTGTAGTCGATGACGGCGAGGCCACCGTCACCGCAACGGTCGACGCGGTCGATCGACCCGACCAGGCGGTGCGGGCCGACCTCGATGTCGAAGCGGCGCTCGACGGCCAGCACCTCGGGCGCCAGCGCCTCCTGCCCGCCTTCGCATTCCCACCAGGCGGTCAGCATGGCGACCAGGTCGCGCCGGACCTCCTCGATCTGCGGCCGGTAGCGCGCCACCTCGTCGCGCCAGTGGGTGGCCGCGACGGCGAGCAACCCGTCGAGCGTGCGGTCGACGGGCTCGGGCCGATCGGGATCGCAGAAGTCGGCGAGCACCTCGTGGGCCAGGATCCCCAGGCTGGCGTGCACGCCGGGCTCGTCGCGTGCGCGCAACACGTACTGGTAGGCGTAGCGCAGCGGGCAGTCGTCGTAGGTGTCGAGTTGCGAGGCCGAGAGCACGAGCCGCCGTTCCGGCGCGATCGGGGTGGTGCTCGCGGTCGCCGGACGGACCGGTGGCGGCTGGCCGGGGGCGGCGAGGAACCGGGCGTGCTCGGTCGGCCAGGCTTCGACGAACCGGCTGAGCAGCACGCCCGGCGCCGGCGCGGCGGTGGCCACGAGTGAGTGCGTGGCGCGGCTCGTGGCAAGGGCGAACAGGCGGCGTTCCCGTACGAAGGGGGGCTCGTCCCCGAGCGCGGTGAGGTCGAACGGCGCGGAGCCGGCCCCGGCGCGCGGCAGCTCGCCCTCGACACAGCCGGCGACGACGACGGTGTGCCACTCGCGTCCCCCGGCGGCGGAGATGGGGGCGATGGTCACCCCGTCGACACCGGCGGAGGCGGCCGCCCGCCACGGGGTCGGCGCGAGTGCCCCCTGCTCGATAGCGGCGAGCGTGCCGGCCAGCGTCGCGCCCGGGTGGCCGTCGGCGTAGGCGACCAGCCCGTCGACGAACGAGACGAGCCCGTCGAGGGCGCGGTCGTCGACAGCGCCCAGCGACGTGGCGCCGACCTGGGCGAGACCGGCGGCCCATGCCTCGTAGGCGAGGTCGGCGGGCGTGTCGCCGGCGGCGGCTCGGGCCCGCAGGCCATCGCGCAGGGCGACGAGGTGGGGGGGTCGCTCCGCCTGCGGGTCGCGCCGCAACCGGCGCACCGCGGTGGGCGTCAGGCGCGCCAACGGCGATACGAGGAGACGGTCGAGGGCGGCCTCGTCGCCGTCCACCCATCGGAGGAGGTCGATCACGGCCCGTACGACGGGCTCGTCCGGCGCCAGGGCCGGGACCGGCACGACCGGGATGCCGTGGCGGGCGAGGGCGCGACCGATGGAGCGGGCCCGGCGCCCAAGGTGACGGACGAGCACGGCCATGGCCGACCACGCGACGCCAGCCTGGTGCCGGCGCAGGAGTTCGGCCGCGACGGCCTCGGGCTCGAGGGAAGGATGGTCGCAGCGCACCAGCCGGCCCGGTGGCACCACACGGAACGGCTGGGTGAGGGTGACCTCGACGGCGTTCGCGCCGATGTCCGTGCCGAGGGCGGCGCCGGCGGCGGTGAGGCCCACGGGGCCGGGCTCGCCCGTGAGCGCCCCGACCAGGCGAGCCCCGCTGGGCGACAGGGCGCCGGCGTCGTCGGCGATGACGTCGGCGATGACCTCGGCGATGACGTCGGCGATGACGTGGTCGAAGCGCGCCCGATGCGCCGGCGCGAGGGCCACGGCCTCGTCGAGCAGCGCGGCGGGGTCGAGCCGGCCGGTCGCCGCCATCGAGGCGCGGAAGCGGCGGGCGAACCCGGCCAGCTCAGGCCACGGCCCCCCGGCAGCATCTGCGACGTCCAGGCCGGCCTCGGTGGCGGCGTCGAATGCCGCCGCGACCTCGGCGGTGAACCCGGGCCGGCCCAGTAGGCCGCCCAGCACCGGCCAGTCGGACGGGTCTTCGACCGCGAGAAGGCGGGCGATGTCGACGCGCCGTTCGGCCGCCGCCGCCAGGCGGACGGCGCGCCCCGATCGGCTGACGATGTCGAACGCCAGGCCGTACACGGTCGTGACCGGCAGGGAGTCGAAGCCCTGACCCGTGAGGGGGAGCAGCGCGTCGACGAACCGGTCGGCGGCGGCCCGATCGGCGCACAGCACGAGCACACGCGAGGCCCGGTGCCGCTCGAGGAGGCGCCGGTACCGCCCCAGCAGCGTCACCGTCTTGCCCGTTCCCGGGCGGCCCATGACGACCACACGGGGTGCTTCGTGGTCGACGACGGCCCGCTGTTCGGACGTGAGCTCCATGCCCGGCAAGGCTACCGAGGGGGTGTGACGGCCTCCCCGGGGCGGGCGCTCAGCTCAGGCCCACTGGCCACGCCGTTCGAGCACGGTCCTCAGCAACGCCGGGCGGTCGGTCATGATCCCGTCGACGCCGAGATCGAGGAGTCGGTCCATCTCGGTCTCGTCGTCGATGGTCCACACATGGACCGGCATGCCGCGTCCGTGTGCCGCCATGAGGAAGGCGGGGTCGATGATGCGGACGCCGGCGTAGCGCAGCGGCACCTGGGCGCAGGCGCCGGCGATCGGCCCCGTCAGGCCGGCGACGCGCATGCGGGCCACCTCCAGCGGGCCCGTCGACGTGCACACCTGGCGGCCCGTGAGCTTGCGGAACCGGGTGAGGCGCCGGTCGGAGAACGCCGCCACGCAGACCCGGTCGTAGGCCTGGGTGCGGCGCAGGACCTCGACGAGCGGGGCGACCGTCGCGTCGTGCTTCAGGTCGATGTTGATGCGTGCCTCGGGCCACGCCGCGAGCAGGTCGGTGAGCAGGGGGATGCCCTGGTCGCCGTCGCCGGCGCCGTCGCCGCGGATGACCCGGGCCAGGCGCACCTCCGACCACGGCATGTCGGCGACCCGGCCCGTGCGGTCGGTGACGCGGTCGAGCACGTCGTCGTGAAAGGCGACGACCTCGTTGTCGGTGGTCACGTGCACGTCGGTCTCGAGGTACCGGTAGCCGAGCCGGACGGCGTGCTCGAAGGCCGCCATCGTGTTCTCGGGGTGGTCGCCCGCACCACCCCGGTGGGCGAACGGGATCGGCCCGGGGTGGTCGAGGTACGCCCAGGCGCCGGTCACTCGGGGCGCGGCGCGAAGACCTTGTCGCGGTAGTAGCGCAGTTCGGCCACGCTCTCGTGGATGTCGCCCAGCGCCCGGTGGGCGCCGGCCTTCTCGGGTGCGCCGGCGAAGGCCCCCGGATACCAGCGGCGGGCGAGCTCCTTCACCGTGGACACGTCGATCGAGCGGTAGTGGAGGTGGTCCTCGAGGTCGGGCAGGTGGGCGGCCAGGAACCGCCGGTCGGTCCCGATCGAGTTGCCGCACAATGGCACCGACCGCGGCTCGGGCACGTGACCCTTCACGAACTCGAGGGTCCGGCGCCCGGCCTCCTCCAACGTGACGGTCGAGGCGACGATGTCGTCGAGCAGGCCGCTGCGCTCGTGCATGCGGCGGACGACGGCGTCCATCCGCTCGAGCACCTCGGGCGACTGGTGGACGACCAGGTCGGGCCCCTCGGCCACGACGTTCAGGTCGTCGTCGGTCACGAGCGTGGCGATCTCGACGATGGCGTGGCGCGCCGGGTCGAGGCCGGTCATCTCGAGGTCGAGCCACACCAGTGCCATGCCGACCGGATCGTATGCTCCCGTCGTGGTGGACGTGCCGATCCTGCGGCTCGACCCCGACCTGCCGCTGCCGGCCTACGCCCGCCCGGGCGACGCCGGGGCCGACCTGTGCGCCCGCGAGGATGTGGTGCTGGCCGCCGGCGGCGGGCGGTCGCTGGTGCCGACGGGCGTGGCCGTGGCGATCCCCGAGGGCTGGGCCGGCTTCGTGCTGCCCCGCAGCGGGCTGGCGTGGCGGCACGGCGTCACCGTGCTCAACACGCCCGGGCTGGTCGACGCCGGCTACCGCGGCGAGCTCAAGGTGCTGCTGGTCAACACCGACCCGGCGGCCGAATACGTCGTGCGGCGGGGCGACCGTATCGCCCAACTCGTCGTCCAGCGGGTGGAACACGCTGCCTTCGTCCCCGTCGACGACCTGCAGCCGTCCGAGCGGGGGCCCGGTGGCTTCGGCCACACCGGGGCGTGACCGCTGCTGGGCGCCGAAACGGTTGAGGGCCACCAGAGCGGAGGGCTAAGGTGGTGTCAGCACGCGGACGTGGCTCAGCTGGTAGAGCACAACCTTGCCAAGGTTGGGGTCGCGGGTTCGAATCCCGTCGTCCGCTCCAATCCAAGAACCTGCCCGGTCCGGCGGCGCGAGCGGTTCGACGTCTAACTTTCCGGAATGGCGACTTTCGGGCACCCCTTTCTGTCGGCAGAACTGGATGAGCTTCGCTCCCGGCAGCGTCGGGTCTTTGCCCTGCTCGACGACGCGCTCGTAGCCGAGGTGGAGTCCCACGTCCAGGGGCCCCCTCGGTACGCCGAGGACGAGCGTCCGCGGCGGGAGTGGGCGATGCGCAAAGTGATCGAGCAGAAGCTGGCGGACGAGCCGCTCAAGGCGCACCTCGAGGAGATGGCGCGCATCGCGGCCCACAACTTGGGATGGGAGGTCTTCGAGCCGTGGGACTACCTCGGCCTCGTCGCCGAGGAACCGCTCCCCCTCCTCGAAGCCGATGCGGAGATCCACTTCCGGCTCACTCAACTGGCCGCGCTCCACATGCGGGCCGACGGGTTGGCGGGCGACTACAAGGACCCCCGGCTGCGAGGGAATGCATAGGGCCGAGTCAAGAACATCTCGATCTCGAGCAGTCGTCAAGGGGTCCCATCTCGACCGCGCTCTGGCTCGGCGACGGGGGCCGACCCCCGGGGCTCTACGCCGCGGTAGCCGCTCCGAACCAGGTCGAGAGCGCCTGAGGCAGCTGTGGGTCCGTGAGGTCTCCCGCCCAGGCGACATAGCCGTCGGGTCGGATCAACACGGCCGGGGGCGCCGCGACCTCGCCGAGGACGGGGAGCTCCCACACGCCATCGTGCCGGGCGTCGACCGACCGGACTCGATTCGCC
>JBOGIC010000343.1:0-2690 GCA_050744985.1 Acidimicrobiales bacterium | reverse complement strand
CGCTTATCGCCGGTGCCGGCGCCGGCGTGCTCGTCGCGGGGGGCGGGGGACGCCTCGTGATGCGGCTGCTGGCGGTGACGGCCGGTGACAGCGCGCAAGGGCAGATCACCGAGGCCGAGGAGGTGGTCGGGCGCATCACGGTCGGCGGGACGATCGGCTTCATCGTGTTCGCCGGCGTGTTCTTCGGGTTCGCGTCGGGGGCCGTCTACCTCCTCATCCACCAGTGGCTCCCGTCGGGTCGGCTCGGTGGTCTGCTGTACGGCGGGCTGCTGTGGGCCGTGGCCGCCACCCGGATGGAGCCGCTGCGGGCGGACAACCCTGACTTCTTCATCGTGGGGCCCGGCTGGTTGTCGGTGCTGGCGTTCAGCACGGTCGTGCTGCTGCACGGGATGCTGGTCGTGGCCCTGGCGTCGCGCTTGAGCCGATCCCTCCCGCTGATCGCCCCCAAACTCCGCGCCATCCTCGCCTACTCCCCGCTGCTCATCCTGTTCCCGATCGTCGCCGCCGTCCTGACCCTCGTCGGCGCCGTCGTGGTCGTCGTCACGCGCATCCCGGGCGTGGTCCGGGGTTGGCGTGCGATCGCCCGGCAGCGGCTGGCGGCGCGCCTGGTCCTGGTCGGCGTCGTGCTGGTGGCGCTGCCGGGGTTTGTGTCGTCGCTGCTCGACATCGTGACCGACAGCGCTTGACGGCTCCCACCGGCGGCCGCCGGGTCAGTGCGTCACGTAGAGGTAGTTGGTGATGGCGCCCTCGTCGCTGAAGACCTCGAAGATGCCCTGGGTGAGCGCATCGGGATTCAGTGTTCCGGCGTTGTTCACCATGACGGCGAAGGCCACCGTGCGGCCGCCCTTCGTCTCGACGTAACCGGCGAGGTTCTGCGCCTTCAGCTCGACTGTCTTGCCGTCAGCACTCGGGCTGACCGTGGTGCCGGGCTTGGTGAAGACGTGACCCTTGGCGGGCAGGTCGGTGCTCGTGTTGTACATGGAGCCGTCCACCCCCAGCACCGGCAGCGCGGCCTGGAAGTCGGCTGCGGCCCGCGTCGACCTCATCTTGGTCAGCATCTGAACGAGGGCGCGGGGCGTGGCCCGGCTGTCGGGTGAGCCGCTGCCGTTGGTGGGGAAGTCGAACTGGTCGCCGCGCAGCCCGTACTCGTCGATGAGCGTCTTGCGCTCGCTGGCCAACGCCCCCTGGACCAACACCTGGCCCTTCGACTGGCCGAACAGGCTCAGGATCAGGTTGGCGCCCTGGTCGAGGCTCACCTTCAAGATCAACTTGGCATCCTGCGACAACGGCGGTGACGTGAACGAGGCCACCTGGTTGTCACGTCCGTAGTCCGTGCCGGCGGGCAGGAGAGAGGCTGGATTGGGAGCGACCGCGGGTGCCGACACCGTGACGCCCTGGCGTTGCAGCGCCTCGATGAAGGCGGTTCGGGCGAACGCTTCTGGCTCATCCACCCGGAAGGTGTGGATCATCGAGGGCGCGCCGGTCACCGAATTCTTGTAGCCCTGCGGGATCGATCCGCTGATCGTCGCCTTGCATCCGGCTTGACCCAAGCAGGTCGTGAGGCCCTTGTCGGAGATCTCCACCGTCTCGTCGCTGCCAGGGCCGCCGGTGGTCACGGTGCTCTCGACGGTGAACGCCGCGGTCTTCGGCCGGTAGTCGACGGTTGCCGGCTGGCCCGGCTGGGTGGGTGTGATGGTGACGTCGACGAGGTTCTCGTTCACCAGGATGGGTGTGATGAGCACGTTGTTGTTGGGCACCCGGTAGGGCGTGAAGAAGCGGGTGTCGATGGCGACGTTGCCTCTGACCGACGTGATGCCCGACGCCTTGACGCCGGTCGCCAACTGGTTGAGCGCGAAGAGCGGGTCCTGGGGGGTGAGCTCCGCCGCGGCCAGGGTGTTGGCGTCGCCGTGGTCGAGATTGGTCACCTGGATGGTGTCGGCGTTGATGCGCCGGCCGCCGAAGGTGAGGTCACCCTTGGCCACGAGCACCAGGTCGCCGTTGAGGGCGCCGTTCTGGTCGACGGTTCCCCTCCGGTGGACCGGCGTGATTTCGCGGTGGTCCGTACCGAGGCCGTTGAGCGCGGTGCCCACCGAGAACAGCTTCCGGGTCGAGCCGGTGAACGCCATCTGGTCGGCGTCGAAGGCGTAGAGGGTGTCGCCGGTCTTGACGTCGACCGCGAGGAAATTCCATGTGGCAGCGGCGTACCGGGGCTTGCTCATGATCGCCTTGATCGGGTCGGGCAGCCCCGAGTCCGCCACGCTCGTTCCCCCGGCGGTGGTGGTGGGGCTGCTCCGGCTCTTCGGCTCCGTGGAACTGCAGGCCGCGGCCGACAGTGCGACCATGACGACGAAACCCAGGACACGCGTACGTTGCACCCGACCCCCCTATTGCAGTTGACGCTCCGCGAGCCCCGGAGCCGGCGCAAAATCGAACTGAGTGTCGCTGACCACCCGTCCGGTAGTCAACGACACTCACTTTGGCATCGGCGTGACCCCTTGACGGCGGCGGACTCTGGCCGCTAGAACTACGAAACAGCATGAAATAACACGTACTTCCTACCTAACGCGCTGGAGGGCCGAACAGCATGACGACGCTGCTCGCCGACGACGCTTCCCCTCATCTGGCAACCATGGTCGTCCGGCCCTGGGCCGACCCGGTCATCGACACCTTGGGGCACGACCCCCGGTCGC
>JBOGIC010000342.1:0-13972 GCA_050744985.1 Acidimicrobiales bacterium | reverse complement strand
CCTCGGCCTGGTTCTGCGCCGGCGCCACCGCCGCGAGCGACGGGGCGGCCAACGGCACCGTCGCCATCGCCAACGCCGGCAAGCGCACCCTCACCGGTTCGGTCACCGTCATCCCGACCGAAGGCGACACCAAGGCCGTGATCGTGTCGGTGCCGGCGAGCGGACAGGCCACGGTGCGCCTCACCGACGTGCTGGCCGCGCCGTACGCCTCGGCCGTGGTGGAGCTCGACGGCGGCGAGGCGGTGGTGGAGCTCAGCGGCACCGGCACCCTGGGCGACACCATCACGCCGTGCGCGTCCAACGCCGCCACGTCGTGGTACTTCGCCGAGGGGGTCACCACCAAGGACGCCACCGAGGTCATCAGCCTGTTCAACCCCTTCCCGGAGGACGCCGTCGTGGACATGGTGTTCACGACCGAGGAGGGACAGGTCACGCCGCAGGCCCTCACCGGGCTGTCGGTGCGGGGGCGCGGGCTGACGGCGGTCAACCTCGGCGACCATGTGCAGCGGCGGGAGTCGGTGGCCACCCGCATCACCGTGCGAGCCGGACGGCTGGTCGCCAGCCGCCTGCAGACCTTCGACGGCACCGGCAGCCGCAAAGGCATGGCCCTGACCCTCGGCGCGGCCTCGCCCGGCGACGTCTGGTACTTCCCGCAGGGCTTCATCGCCGAAGGGCTGAACGAGCGGTTCCAGGTGTTCAACCCCGCCCTCGACGAGGCGCTGGTGAGCGTCGAGCTGTCCCTCGAACAGGGCCAGGCCGAGCCCATCGAGCTGACGATCGCCCCCGAGGCCCGGGTGACCCTGAGCGCCAACGACGAGGCGCGCATCCCCAAGAGCGTGGCCCACGGGGCCGTGGTGCGCTCGACCAACGGCGTCGCCGTCGTCGTCGAGCGCACGACCGACGCGACCTCGCCCAGCGCCCGCGCCGGCGTCGCCATCACCCTGGGCGCCCGCGTACCGGCGCTGCGCTCGATGGTCGCCGCCGGGCTCACCGACGACAGCACCGACGAGTGGCTCGTCGTGCAGAACCCCGGCAACCGCCCGGCCCGGGTGACCGTGACCCTCCTCGACAACGGCACGCCGGTCACCCCGCCCGCGATGAGCAACGTCAACCTCCCGGCCCACCAGCAGCTGACCCTGCACCTCAACGACCTTGTCCGCCGCGGCCCCACCCCCCTCCTCATCACCGCCGACGAGCGCGTGGTCGCCGAACGCGACCAGTACAGGACCCGCATAGGCATGGCGATGTCCATGGCCATCCCGTTGCGGTGACCCCCCCCGGGTTCGGACGGGGAGGGCCGGGCCGCACGGTGCCCGCTGACCTCGGGGCGTCCCGTCGCCCCTCACCCAGCTGTGCCCTCCCCCAATGTCCGCCGCCCGGAGCCAGTGAGGCAGTACCGGATCGTGGTGGAATCGGGGCGCGTCGTCAATACGTGAACGGCGCACCTAGGTGCCCGCCTGACAACATCTGAGGTCATGGAACGCGTCGTCCTCGCCGCCGCGGCCGTCGCGGTGGCCGCCGTCGTGGCATACGTCGTGCAGCGACGCCGGCCCGCCCCTCCGACCCAGTCGGCGTGGACGGTCCCCGCGCAGCTCGACCGCGACGACTTCGACAGCCCGGCGGCACCGTGGCTCGTCGCCGTGTTCACGTCCGCGACCTGCGACTCGTGCCAGGTCGCCCTCGACAAGGCCCGTGTCCTGGCCAGCGGCGACGTGGTCGTCCAGGACGTCGAGGCGACGGCCCGCAAGGACCTCCACGACCGCTACCACATCGACGCCGTGCCGACGATCGTGATCGCCGACCAGGACGGCGTGGTGAGGAAATCCTTCGTCGGGCCGCCGACGGCCACCGACCTGTGGGCCGCCGTCGCCGGGGCCCGCGAGCCCGGGGGCGGCGCCCCGGCCTGCGACCACTGACCGTCACCGGAGGACAGGCCCGGATTTGGTAGCTTCGCCCCGGATGCGTCTCGACACCACGGGCGCAGAGACCGTCCCGGAGGGTGGCCTTTCCGAGACGATCGGCGCCGCCGACCAGAGCGTTCAGGCCGGCCAATGCGTTCAGGCCACGCAGGCCGGCCAATGCGTTCAGGTCGAGCCCGCTACCGTCGCCGCCCCACCCCCGACAACCCTCGCCCCGGCCCGGCGGCGGACGCAGCCCACCAAGCTGGTCGCCTTCGCCGTCGTGGCCGCAGCCGTGCTCGTGTTCTCGTGGGGCTGGCCGGGCCGGCTCGTGCTCGACGGCCCGGGCGTGGCCCTGTGGTTGCGGCTGGCGGTCGAGCACCTCCAGCACGGCGGGGGCGTGCCGTACTGGATGCCCGAGATGTGGGCCGGGTCGCCCGCCTGGGCCCTGGCCCCCTCGTTCCCGACGCTCATCCTCGTCCCCTTCGGCCTGCTCGTCGGCGCCGAACAGACCATCAAGCTGGCCACGATCGCCGCCCAGATCGTCGGGGGGTGGGGCGCCTTCGTCCTCGCCCACTCGCTCTGGCGGGACCGCCCCGGCGACTCGGGGACCGAGCCCTCCGGCAACCGACTCCTCCTGCCCGCCGCGGCCGCGCTCATCTACGCGCTGCACCCCCTCGTCGTCTCCCACGCCGCCCTGTTCGGCCACGAGACCTCGTTGTGGGTGATCGCCGTCACACCATGGCTGGCGTGGACCATCCGCCAGGCGTTCCAGTCCACTGCCCGCCGGTGGGCGGTGGCCAGCGGGCTCCTGTCCGCCTTCGCCGTCCTGCACCAGGCCGAGCATGCGTACGGCCTCGTCCTGATGGGCGGCTGCCAGCTGGCCCTCGAGCTGGCCCGGGCCCGGCACCGGCCCGGCGCCGTCCGCCACATCCTGACGCAGACGGCGGTCATCGGTGGCGTCACCCTGGGCATGGTCGCCTTCTGGCTGCTGCCCTTCCTGAGCCTCCACCGGTCGTTCGTGCTGACGCCGCCGGAGATCGTGCGGTCGGTCCTCGAGGACGGGCTGGCCGCCGAGCTGGGCAACGAACCGGGGACCTTCCTCAGCCGGGCCGCCTCGATCAACCGCCCGATCGGGTTCGAGGGGGACCTCCTGAGCGGCAACGTCTATCTCAGCTGGGTCTGCCTCATCCCGACGTTCCTCACGGCCCTGCTGATCTCCCGCCATGATGACGACGGCCACCTCACGGCCATTCTCGTGGCCGGATCGGTGGGCGTGTGGCTGTCCACGGCGGGGACGCCTCTCGCCGACAGCGGCCCGGCGCAGCGCTTCGAGCTGTTGCCCTTCCTCGTGATCGGCACGCTCATGGGGCTGCTGGCCGGGAGCTGCCTGCGCCGGATCACGTCGGGCCGGGCCGCGGCCGTCCTCGGGATCGGTGCCACCGCGGCGCTCCTCATCGCCCCGTACGTCACGCCCTTCCTCGAGCTGCAGCGCGTCATCCCACTGCTGGACTCGGTCCGTTTCCCGCGCCTCTACCCGGTGGCCGCCCTCGGCGTCGCGCTCGGGGCCGTGTACCCGATCCGCGTGGGTGCGGCGTGGCTGCGGTCGCACCGGCCTCATTGGGCCCGCCGGGCCACGATCGGCGCCGTCGTCGTGCTCCTGGTCGCCTTCCTGGTGGACATCGTCCCGTACCGGAGCTTCTACCGGGCCCGCCCGCCCGACGGCGAGGCCGCCTACCAGCAGGCGGCGGCGACGCTCGCCTCCGTCGGGACCGACTTCCGCGTCGCCGTTCCCCTGTTCGGTGACCCCCGCCTCAGCCGGTCCCTCGTCGAGAACGGCATCGAGCTGTCGGTCGGCTGGCCCCACCCCATCGCCGCCCACGACGCATGGAGGCTCACGGGCGAGCCGATGATCTCGCCGCCGTTCTACCGCGAGCAGGCCCTCGGGCTGGCCGCCACGGCGTACATTGCCAGCGAGCAGTTCGACGAGTCCGACCACGACCGCCGCACGGTGACCGGCGTCAACCTGCAGCGCAACCCGTGGGCGCTCCCTCTGGTCCGCGCCTACCGCCACGCCGTCGTCGTGCGAGACTCGTCGATCGCCCCGGAACTGGCCGTGTCCCTGGCCCAACACAACGTGGCGGTGGTCGCCGGCGGTGGTCGCCAGGTCGAGGCGCTGGCCGAGCTGGGCCCCGAGGTCGTCGGCGCCCGCGACGCGTGCGCCCCCGAGCTGCACGGGTCGGGGGCCGTCGCCAACGAGGTCTCGATGGCGTGCGCGCTCCACAACTGGGTCGGCATGTTCGCCGGCTACGACGTGCAGGGCGTCGGCGACGACCTCGGCGCCGTGTTCCGTTCGTCGGCCGACGGGCTCCGCGGTGTCAGCGTGTGGCTCGACCGGCCCCCGGGCGCGACCGAACTGGTGCTGTACGCCATCGGCCCGGACGGCTTCCTCGGCCCGGCCGTCGCCTCGGCCCGCTCATCCGCCACGGACTGGGACGACAACGGCCTGTACGCCTTCCGCTTCGACCCGCTTCCGGACTCCGCCGGCCAGCGCTACGCGTTCATCCTGTCCTGCGGCAAGTGCCTGCCGACCGACGAACCCCGCCTGGTGTCCACCCACGAGCCGAGGATGCACGGCACGCTCACGCGGGCCAACTCGCTGGTGACCGACCGCGGCGCCGCCTACTCGTTGCTGTACGAGGACACTCCCGACGCCGAGCCGGCCGACACGACCCTGCGCGCCACGGAGATGCGCCCGGGCCACTGGCGGGTCTCCACGTCCGGGAGCCACGCCGCGCTGGTCGTGGTGGCCGAAGCCTGGTTCCCCGGCTGGCGCGCCACCGTGGACGGCCGGCCGGCGCCGGTGCTCGAGGCCGACGGCGCCTTCCTCGGCGTCCCCGTCGGGGCCGGCGACCACACGATCGAGATCACGTTCCACCCGCCGCCGCTGCGCGCCCTCGGCCGGCTGATCACGGCCGGCACTGTCGTCGCACTGGTCCTCGGGGCGTTCCTGTCCCGGCGTCGGCGCACGAAGCCTGCCGCCACATGAGCACCGAAGCGCCCCCTCGGCGGCGCGCCGAGGCACGCCCTGCCGCGCCGAGGGCCCAGCCGGCTCGGCCCCGGCGCACCCGACCGGCGCCGCCACCGAGGACCAAGGTGCGGGCGCCACGGCCCCAACTGCCGGCGTGGGTCCCCGTCGTCGCCGGCATGGCCTTCATCGCCGTGGCGGTGGCGGCGTTCACCCACATGTGGATGCAGGGCGAGCTGGTGCTCGACGGGCCGGGTGTGTCGATGTTCGTCCGCCTGGCGCTCGACCACTGGCACGGCTTCGGCGCGCCCTACTGGCTCTCCGACATCTGGGCCGGGAGCCCGGTGTGGTCGCTCGCCCCGTCGTTCCCCGTGCTGGTCCTGGTGCCACTGGCATCGATCGTCGGGCCCGATGCCGCCGTGCGGCTGGCCTGCATCGCCGCCCAGATCGTCGGAGGCTGGGGTGCGTTCGTGCTGGCCCGCACGCTGTGGCGAGGCTGGATACCGGCGGTCGTCGCCGGGTTCGTCTACGCGCTGCACCCGCTGTTCCTGAGCCATGCGTTCTTCGGGCACGAAACCTCGCTGTGGGTGATGGCGGCCACCCCATGGCTCGTGTGGTCCCTGCGTCTGGCCCTCCGGGGCGCCGGCGCGCGCTATGTCGCCATGGCGGGTCTCATCGTCGGCTTCGCCGTCCTCCACCAGGCCGAGCACGTCTACGGGCTGGCCATCCTGTGCGGCGCCATCCTGCTGGTCGAGCTGGCATCGGCCCGCCTCGCCGGCACCGGGCCCAAGGGCGCCTCCGGCGTGCTGTTCCGCGCCGCCGTGGTCGTGCTCATCGGCCTCGGCACCATCGCCCACTGGCTCGTGCCGTTCATGGCCAACCACGAGACCTACGTGCTGACGACGCCCGACAACGTGCGCGCCGTGCTGGTCGAGGGCATCGCCGGCGACCTCGGCCGGGAGATGGGACTGTTCGTCACCCGGGCAACCGAGGTCAGCGGGCAGATCGGCTTCGACCACGACCTGCTCAAGGGCAACTTCTACCTGGGCTGGGTCGGGCTGGCCCTCTGCCTGTTGATCCTGCCGTTCCTCGGGCGCTACGACGAGGACGGCTGCCTCACCGCCGTGCTGTTCGCCTCCGCCGTGGGGGTGTGGATGTCGACGGCGGCCGTGCCCCTGGCGGCCGGGGGCCCAGCCGAACGCCGCCAGCTCCTGCCGTTCATCGTCGTCGGCGTGCTGGCCGGGCTCCTGGTGGGCAGCTTCGTGCGGCGGATGCGACTGGGACGGGCCGCCATCATCGGGGCGGTGGCGACGGCCGCCCTGCTCGTGGCCCTGCCGTACCTCACGCCGTTCGTCGCCCTCCAACGCGTGATCCCGTTCCTGGAGGCGATCCGCTTCCCGCGCTTCTACCACGTGGCCGCCTTGGGCATCGCCCTGGGCGCCGCGTACGCGCTGGTGCTCGTCCAGCACTGGGCCGAGAGCCGTGACCGCCGCCTGGCGCCCCTGCTCACGTCGGCCGCCGCCCTGGCCGCGATGGGGATGTTCCTCGTCGACATCCACCCCTACCGCACCTTCTACGAGGTGCGGCCGCCGGCCCGCGACGCCGCCTACGACCGGGCCGCGGCCCAGCTCGCCGAGATGGGCACCACCGACCGCCTGGCGCTGGCCACCTACGGCGATCCCGATGCCGTCGACCATGTCCTGCGCCTGGGCCGCGACATGGCCAGTGGCTGGCCGCATCCCCTGGCCGGCCGGGAGATGTGGCGGCTCACGGGCGAGGCGTTCTTCGGACCGTCGGGCTACCGGGACGCCGCCCTCGGGCTCACCGGCGCCTCGCACTTCGTCGAGGAGTCCACCATCAAGCCCGAGGAGGGTGGCCGCTCGATCGACCGGGTGACCCTGGTGCCCAACCCGGATGTGCTGCCGATGGTGCGCACCTACGACCAGGCCGTCGTCGTCGGCGATCCCGACTTCGCGCCCGTGCTCGCCACCGCCGTCGCCAGTCGCAACCTCACGGTCGTCACCGGTGGCGCGGCGGTGGAGGAGCGCCTGGGCGACATGGTGGTGGCGGCGATGCCCGCCGACGCGAGCTGCGGCACGTCCGCGCTCGGGGCCCTGCCCGAGCCGGTGCGCGGCGAGGTGGCCGGCGCCTGCTCGCTCGACCGCTGGGTGGGGACCTTCGCCAACACGACCAGCGTGTCCGCCGAGGAACGACCCGGCGCGGTGTTCGAGGCGCCCCTCGACGGCCTGCGCGGCCTCAGCCTGTGGCTCGACCGGCCCGCCGGCGCCACGGTCCTGACCGTGTGGGAGCTGGGCGAGGACGAGCGCTCGCTGGGCCGGCAGGTCGCCAGCGTGTTCGCCAGCGGGTACGACCACAACGGCACGGTCGCCTTCCAGTTCCCTCCCGTCGCCGACTCCGGCGGCAAGCGCTACGTCTTCGAGATCACGTGCCCCACGTGCAGCGGCGAGGACGGGTTCGCCCGCCTGGCCACGGCCACGGCCGAGCGTTCACCCGCCAACCTGCTCAGCGAGCGGAAGATCGTCACCGACCGCGTCGCCGACTTCAGCCTCATCTACGACCGGGTGCCGGTGGCCGAGGCGTCGGCCACGCAGGTGGACGCCCGGCGGGACGGCGCCGGCCGATGGGAACTGCGCTCCTCGGGCACGAACCCCTCGATCGTCGTCGTCACCGAAGCGTGGTTCCCGGGCTGGACGGTCACCGTCGACGGGCAGGACGCGCCGTTGCTGCAGGCCGACGGCGCCTTCCTCGGCGTAGCGGTCGGCCCCGGCGAGCACGAGATCGCGTTCTCTTACCACCTACGGCCATCGGTCACCGTCGGGCGCCTCATCACACTGGGCACCCTGCTCGCCGCCGGGTTCCTCATCGTGGCGCCCTGGTGGCGCCGGCGGCGGAAGTCAGTCGCGGCGCGCGACGCACTCGAGGTGCGCACCCCACCGCGCCGTCCACGCCGCCGGCAGCCGGTCCTCGAGCCCGCTCATGAACAGCCAGGCCCGGCGCCCGACACGCGGAAGCGCCCACGCCGCAAACGAGATGAGGCTGTGCTGGCGCCGGTCGGAGACGTCGAACCCAGCGTCACCGAGCAGCCCCAGCAGCGTCGCCGCCGTGAACCGGGACCGAACGGCCACGCCGTCCCACTCGGGATGGATGCGCCGGGCGACGCGGATGGCCGGGTTGTCCTCGACGGTCTCGGCCAGCACGAGGTGGCCCCCGGGGCGCAGGACCCGCCGGATCTCACCCAGGACCCGGACGGGGTCGTCGAGGTGGTGGAGCACGTGGATGCACCAGACCACCGCAACGGACCCGTCTCGGAGTGGTAGCCGGGCACCGTCGCCGGTCATGACCGGCGCCCCCACCTCGCCGGCCACCAACGGGCCGTGGGTATGGGCGTGGTGCTCGTCGGAGTGGGCGTGCTCGACGCGGTCGCCCTCGGGATCGATCCCGACGACCTGCATGCCGCGTTCGGCCATGTGACGGCTCCAGAAGCCGTGGCCGCAACCCAGGTCGAGCACCGGGCCGTCGTGGCCCAGCTTGTCCAACCAGCCCTCGAGGAAAGGGTTCAGCCCCTCGGGACTCGTCACGGCGTTCCGGCCACGCAGGCGGTCACGGCGTTCCGGCCACGCAGGCGGTCATGGCGTTCCGGCCACGCAGGCCGGCATCAACCCACTTCGACCAGGTCCGGGTCGAGCGGTTCGGCGAGGTCGGGCGGATGGGAGCGGCGCCGCCACGACGCCGCCGAGAACCCGAGACCGATGGCGCCCGACAGGCCCACCACCGCCCCCACCCACAGCGGCGGTCGGGGCGAGCGCTCCGCGGGGGTCGGGGTCAAGATCAGCGGCGCCTCCGGGGCCGACTTCGGCTTCACCGGGTCGGGCTTGAACACGTCGACCCGGGGCTCGGTGCTGGGCGGCGTGGCCACTGTGGTGGAGCCGGCCGCCGTCGCCGCTTGGCCGGTGGGCCGGGTAGTGCTGACGCCCGCGTTCGCCCCCGGTGCGCCGCCGGCCCCGCCCGAGGCGGGTGCCGTCGTGCTGGTCTGGTTGTTGGAGGTCGTCGGCGTCGCGTTCTGGATGGTGACCGGCATCGAGCGCCCGGCGTAGGCGAGGGCGCCGGCGATGCCGGTCTGGCACGCGATGACGCGCAACGTGGTCGGCCCCTGGTCCATCGCCCGGGTCTCGAACTCGCTCGTGAAGTTGATCGAGTTGGCCGACGGGAACGTGTGGCTGTTCGTCACGCGGCCCAACGTGACTTCGACCCGGCTCAGCGTCAGCGGCGGGGTGGTCTGGGCCGTGCCCTTCACGACGATCGTGCCGGATACGGTCGCGCCCGAGACGGGGTAGCTGATCCGGACTTCGGTGCCGAGCGGCACGCCCTCCTCGCACGCCTCCTGGGCCGCCGCCGGGCCGGCAACGCCGACGAGGCCGGCGGTCATCGCCAGCGCGCAGACGCCTATCGAGGTCAGGTATCTCCGGCTCATCAGGGCTTCCGCTCCGCGGAACCGCCCACCGTACTTGAACTGCCCCGGTCGGTGGGGGGTATGCTCCGCGCACCTAGGCTACCGGTGGGGGGACGGGTGCGGCAGAGCTCGGTTGGCTCCGGAGTTCGTGTGCCGAGCGGCGGTAGGCAGCGAGTGCAAGTGGAGAAGGTCACCGTGGTGCCCCCGATGGCACCTTCGGATGTTGCGTCCGCGGTGTTGGCGTCGACGCCGCGACCCCCCGTGAACAGGGGCGTTGTCGGCGTCGTGGTGCCCACCCACAACGACGGGCCGAACATCGCCGCCCTGCTCGAGCGCCTGCTGGCCGAGCCCGAGGTCGGCGAGGTGCTGGTGATCGCCAGCGGCTGCCACGACGAGACGGTGCCCACCGTGCTCGAGATCGCCAACCAGACCGACGCCGACGACGGCACTGGTCGCGTTCGCTTGTATGTCGAAGCCGAGCGCTCGGGCAAGGCCGCGGCGGTGAACTTCGGCATCCGCGAGACGACCATGCCGGTCATCGTCATCGTCTCCGGCGACGTCCTGCCCGAGGAGGGCGCCATCGGCCGGCTGATCGCCGCGCTGAAGAGCCCGGGCGTGGGCATGGCCGGGGGCCGGCCCGTCCCGGTCAACTCGGCCGACACGCCCATCGGCCACGCCGTCCACATGCTGTGGCGGCTCCACCACCGTCTGGCCCTGCACCAGCCCAAGCTGGGCGAGATGATCGCCCTGCGGGCCCAGGCCGTCGTGTCGCTGCCCCGCACCTCGGTCGACGAGGCCTGCTTCCAGGCGATGCTCGAGTTCAACGGCTGGAAGTCCGCCTACGTCCCCGAGGCGGTCGTGGTCAACAAGGGGCCGTGCAGCATCCGGGACTTCGTGAAGCAGCGCCGCCAGGTGCACACCGGCCATCTCTGGCTCCGCTACAGGCAGGGTTACACTGTCCCGAGCCTGCAGCCCGCCCTGCTCGCCTACGAGTTGTGGCGCGACCTCAGGGCCGACCCGACTCGCACGGAGGCCAAGCGCCTGGCGTGGACCGCCGGGACCGCGGCCATGGAGGCGTGGGCCCGCTTGCGGGCTCGGGCCGACTACCTGCGGGGTAAGGAGAACCATGTCTGGGAGATGGTCGAGAGCACCAAAGCTCCGGCGCTTGACGCAGACGGGCTACACCCTGGCCATGGCGAGCTCCTGGAGGTCCCGGGGCTGGCCCAAGCTGCTGCCGATCAACGTGGTCGTCAGCACCAACTTCCGCTGTAACTTCCGCTGCGTCACCTGCAACGTCTACGAGCGCAAGGTCAAAGAGCTCGAGGCCGACGAGTGGGAACGTGTCTTCATGTCGATGGGGGACGCCCCCACGTGGATGACCTTCAGCGGCGGCGAGCCGTTCATCCGGGGTGACCTGCCCGACATCATCCTGTCGGCCATCAAGCACTGCCAGCCCGCCATGGTCTACATCCCGACCAACGGGTGGTACACGAAGCGGGTGCTGGCGGGGGTCGAGAAGATCTGCAAAGGCAGCCCCGACACCCAGCTGGTCATCAACCTGTCGTTCGACCACCACGTGCCCGCCCGCCACGACCACATCCGGGGCGCCAAGGGTTCGTGGCTGCGCCTGATCGACACACTGACCGGCCTGCGCGCCCTCGACCTTCCCAACCTCACCGTCGGCTGCCACACGGTCGTGTCCGACCAGAACCAGGCCGACTTCCCCGACATCGCCCTCGGGCTGTCGAAGCTGGGGGCCGACTCCTACATCGCCGAGCCGGCCGAGGAACGGGTCGAGCTGCAGACGATCGGCACCGGCGTCTCGCCGTTCTCCGAGCGCTTCGCCGTCGCCGCCGAGGCCGTGCTCGACGTGGAGGAGGCCGCCTCGGGGACGGTCGCCGGCATGGCCCGGGCCCTGCGCAACGAGTACTACGGCCGGGTCACCCGCCTGCTCGCCGGCGAGGCCGAGGCCATGCCCGTCTGCCACGCCGGGTTCCTGTCCTGCCACATCGGCGCCGACGGCGAGCTGTGGTCGTGCTGCGTGCTGTCCCGCTCGTTCGGCAACCTGCGCGACGCCGGCTTCGACTTCCCCACCGTCTGGTTCTCCGACCAGGCGGAGGAGTTCCGCACCTGGATGCGGGAGCGCCGCTGCACCTGCCCGTTGGCCAACGCCGCGTACACCAACCTGCTGGCGGAACCGGCTGCCGCCGCCCGCATCGCCGCCGGCGTGGTGCGCAAGCCGACCCGCCGCCGCATCCCCGTCACCGCCACATGAACCGCCCATCGTGACGGTCCTCGTCACCGGGGCGTCCGGGTTCATCGGGCATCACCTGGTCCGCGCCCTCGAGGCCGACGGTCACAAGGTGCGCGCCCTGGCGCGGCGCGACGTGGAGGTGCCCGGTGGGGTGGAGGTGGTGCGGGGCGACCTGGCCGACCCCGAGTCGCTGAAGGCGGCCGCCGCCGGCTGCGAGGTCGTCTACCACCTGGCGGGCGCGTACCGCGGCGCCCCGGCCGAGTTGCAGTCGTCGCTCCTCGCCGGCACGGCCCGCCTGTTGCGCGCCGTCGAGCCCGGCAGCCGCTTCGTCTACATCAGCTCGTCCTCGGTCTACGGCTGGCACCAGGACTGGCCGGCCGACGAGACGTCACCGCCCCGGCCCGAGTCGGCCTACGGCTCGGCCAAGCTGGCGGCCGAGAAACTGGTGCTGGCCCGCACGACCGGCAGCGCGGTCGTCGTGCGTCCCACGATCACCTACGGCGTCGGCGACGACCACGGCATGCTGGCCCGGGCCCACGCGCTGCTGCGCCGGGGCCTGCGCCGCTTCCCGGGCACGGGCGGGAACCGCATCCACCTCACCCACGTCGACGATCTCGTCGCCGGCCTGGTGCTGGTGGCCGACCAGGGCGACGGCGTGTTCCTCCTGGCCGGTCCCTCGGCCACGCCGGTGCGGGAGCTGTTCGGCCTGCTGGCCGATGGCGCCGGGCTGCGGCGACCGACCTTCGGCGGTCTCCCGGCCGGCGCCGTGCGCGCCGCGGCGCGCGTGGTGGAGTCCGCCTGGTCGATGGCCGGCCGCGACGGCGAGGCCCCGCTGTCGGTTCACTCGGTCGACGTGCTCACCCGCGACCGGGCCTACGCGCCCAAGCGGGCCGGCGCCGAGCTGGGATGGGAGCCCAGGATCACCGCCGAAGACGGCATTCCGCCCGTGGGCGAGTGGCTCGCCAGCCGCCCGTCGCCCAAGCGGGCATCCGCGGCGGCGGTGGCGTCGGGCAATGCCACGTCCGGGAACGACGACGAGCTGGGATTCGACTGGCGCGGCTACGTGGAGGACCCCGACGAGGGCCTGGGCACCGTCTACGAGCGGTTCGCGCTCCGGGACGTGCTGCAGGACGCGGTCGACCGCACCGGCTCGACCAGCGTGCTGCACGCGCCCGCATTCGGGATGATGGGCTTCCCCGGGCTCGACTGCGTGTTCCTCGCCCAGCAGGGCGTGCGCGTCGGCCTGCTCGACTTCTCCGAGGAGCGACTCGAAGCCGTGCGGGCGCAGTGGGAGGAGCTGGGCCTCACCCCGGACCTGCACCTGGTCGACGGGCCCGACCCCGAGGCCTGGCCCGCGGAGCTGAGTGAGCGCTACGACCTCGTGTTCAGCTTCGCCGCCCTGTGGTGGTTCGACGACCCGTGGACCGTCCTCGAGGCCCAGACCCGGTGGGCGGACAAGGGCGTGCTGTGCTGCGTGCCCAACAAGAACGTCTTCATCCGGGTGCGCGAGCGCCTGTGGCACCAGGACCTGTTCGGCCGGCTCAACCTCGACTCCCTCGACCGTGAGGCGCTGGTGGCCGCCGGCGAGCGGCTCGGCCTCGAAGCGGTCGACACGGGCCTGTTCGACATCCCGCCGTTCCCCGACACATCTGTGCCCATCGCCAAGGTCGTGCGGGCCATGCTCGGCAAGAAGCAGGCGGAGGGCGAGCAAGGCGAGGGGGCGTGGGCGTGGTCGATCCTCCCCTACCTCAAGGGCGAGCAGCCCGACCTCGAGGAGCGCATTGCCAAGATGGCGTCGTGGGAGCGCTACGTGCCCGACGCCGTCGCACCGGCGTGGGCCCACCACCGCTACACCCTGCTGGTGCCGGGCGCCAAGTCGTTCTTGTAAGAACGAAACCGGGCGCTCAGGCCATCCGGTAGATGCGGGTCGTGTCCGAGTAGTAGACGGCCTTGTCCGGGCCCTGCTTGACATCGAGAAGGCAGTTCCCCGGTCCGCCGGACACGCCGGCGTGGGGGCTGCCCGGGGTCAGGATCCGCATCCCGCCCACGTAGGCGCAGAAGACGAGCTTGCCCGCCAGCCCGGCCGGGCCCGAGCCGTCCACATACGTCGCACCGGTCGGCACGACGGTCTCGTTCTCACTGCTCCAGTCCGGCTCGATCTGCCCGCTGCACGACCGGCCGCCGATGGGGTGGCTGTAGCCGTAGCAGTTCGGCCACTGGTAGTTGCCGCCCTTGCGCACGGCGACCACGGCGGTGTCGTAGCCGGTGGACGGTGAGCCGGCGTCGCCCGTCGGCCCGTTGTTGGTCACCGACAGCTGGCC
>JBOGIC010000341.1:0-5297 GCA_050744985.1 Acidimicrobiales bacterium | reverse complement strand
CCCCGCTCGCCGTTCCCCTTCGGGGACACCCCCCGGGACGCGCTGCGCGCGCCCCGCTGGCCGTGCCCCTTGCGGCACGCGATCGCGTCGGCCGTCCGGGCATGGCCTGCATGGACCCACGGATCAGGGCCGAGCACTCCCGCCGCGATGGTGACAGAACCGAGCGCCTTTCCGTAGTGGGCGCTCAAGGAGGATGCGACCCCGCGCGATCGCAATAGCCCGGACTGCCCGAGCATCACGAGGGAGAGCACCGCAACGTCGATGCTCCTCAGGGCTGTGGCCGCCGACCCGAGCGCGTGCCGATCGCCGACGGCGGCGTTCGCCCAGCGGTCAGCAATCGACTTGATGGCGAAGCGGTCGGGCCCGACGGACAGGAGAAGTATCGGTGTGGTGATCGCCAGTGAGGCGAACGAGCGACCGGGACGACGCCCGCGGATGGACAGCGTCAAAGGCCGCCGCCACCACGGCGGACGCGACCCTCCCGCGGCGCCGCTCCGAGGCAGCGTGGCATCCCGGATGGGAGGACCCTATCGGCAGGTGTGCTGGCGCAACGCTCTCTTCAACGCGCGTGCCGGCTGCGGCGGGCGGCTCGTCTCAGCTGGCCCGGCCGTTGAGCGCGTCGATGAAGGTCTGCTCGAAGCGAGTGCGGTCGGCGAACACACCGACGTGCAGCCCTCGACCCTCCGGCGACGGCGCAGTTCGTCCGGACTGGGCGGAGTCCTGCACGACGACAATCGGCTCGTTCTGGTAGGTCACCACCCCGGGCCGGGTGGCCGCCATCGCCGCCAACGGGTCCCACCAGTGCACCGGGGCCAACAGAGCACCAAGCGTGACCAGCGGATGGTTGGCGATGGCGGCGACTACCTGCGCTTCCGGGGTTTGCTGGTCGGACCGAAGCCGCTCGGCGAACGACGTTGTGGCCGGGACGAACCGGGTGGCGTCGAGCGGGATCATCGAGACCGAGTACTCGGGCAGCGATCGAAACGTCTCCTGGGCCGCCGCCGGGTCGATCCACATGTTGAGCTCCTGAGAGTTGTCGAAGCCGAGCGTCGTCGTGCAGCAGAGGTTGCCGGGGACATGGACCGCGCCACCCATGAGATAGGTCGCGGCCACGCGGTCGGCCAGCGCCGCCAGATCCAGTCGGAGGGCACCGGCCACGTTCGACAGCGGTCCGGTGGCGATGAGCACGACATCCGAGGGCGCGTTGCGGACCGAGTCGACCAGGAGCTGGGCGGCGCTCACCGGCCCTGGCTGCGTGCCCTCGAAGCAGCCGAGGAGCACGGTGGTCAGGATGAGCTGGACGGTGAGGCGAAGCTCGGGAGGCGTGACATGGGGGGCGTCCGGTGATCCGTCTGCCACTGGTATGTGGCCGAGGCCGAACCGCTGCAGGAGGCAGCGGGCGTTGCGGATGGCCAACCCGGGCAGTCCCGCACCGTTGTTGGTGACCGTCACGGCCCGAAGGTCGATCCGGCCACGCTTGTGCTCCTGGCTCAGGTAGGCCAGGGCCGCGGCGTCGTCGTAATCCATGTCGGTGTCGAACACGACCGGCACGGGCATCGTCTGTGCGGTGGCCGCCGGTATCACGGCCAAGGCCGACAGCCCCACGATGAGGATGATCCCTGTCCGCCGTACCCGCCGCCACACCGCCACGTTCACTCCCACCGTTCGCCGAAGCCGCCAGGATAGCCAGCGTGGCCGTCGCGCGTGGCCTTCAGCGGATCGTCCCCCGCGGAACGGCTTCCGGCGCACCCTCCGCCGAGTCGTCGAGGCTCTCTTGGGCGTCGACGCGCCGTCTGCGAGTGGATCCTCAGCGGCACGGCCATCTACGGGCACACGCAACGCAGGCTCGTCTCAACCCACCGTGCGAAAGCCCTTACTGATCCACGGCGTCGCGGGCGCGAGCTCATCGAAGCCCAGGGACCGATACAAGCACCGGGCCATCGGCGTGGAGGAGAGTGCCGTGGGGCGGTCAGGGCGGATGGAACAGGCGGCGGCGACCATGGCGGTCCCTTGCGCCGATCCCACTATGGCGGAAGGCTGGGTGTGTAGTGACCGCCTGAATGCCGGTCGCCGCCTCGGCGTCAACGTCAACCGTTAGCGCGGTGGCAACCGCGTGCCTTCCTTGCGGCCGACGAGAAGGTGGAGCTCGGCGAGGGCCGCGGTAGCCGGCGCAAGATGGACCGAGCCGGCGACGTAGGAGTCGAGGGCACCGGCATTGGCGTAGGTCGCGGCCTCGAAGACCGCCACCTCCTCCGGTTCCTCGGCCCGAGAAATCGCCAGCGCCTCGATGTGGGCGCCGAGATCTCGCCCGCCGGCCGTAGCATCCAAATCTCGGTGGCGTCGGCGACGAAGCCGCGGTGGGCGCGCTCGACCGAAGAGAACGCGTCCCGGAAGCGCAGGGCCGGGGATCTGCTCGAGGGTGTCGAGTGACTCCGGCAGGGACCACAGGCCGCAATGTGTCCCTCCCTGCACGCGGACGCGTGGCACCCGTCCCGTGCACCACCAGATGGATCCGTCCTCGCTTAGTACATCCCACCATAAATACAACCACGTAACTATGATCACGTAACCAGGGGCCGGCGCTAACGCATGGGCCCCCTCCGAGGAGGGGTGCCGATGCCCAGAAGAAGCCCATACGTCCTGGACCTCACTCCCGACCAGCGCCGGGAGCTGGAGGCGAGAGCCCGTCGCTATACGTTGCCGTATCGTGACGTGGTCCGGGCCAAGGTCGTCCTCATGGCGGCCGAGGGGCTGGACAACGACGAGATCGCCGCTCGTCTCGACACGCGGCGGGAGATCGTCTCGAAGTGGCGCAAGCGGTTCTTCGAGCAAGGGCTCCCCGGCCTGGAGGAGCGCCCGCGAGGCGGCCGACCCCCGGCCTTTCCCCCCTGAGGTCGTCGTCGCCGTGAAGGCGCTCGCCTGCGAGCTGCCCTCCCGGCTGGGGCTGCCGCTGGCGCGCCTGCACGTGCCCGACATCGCCGCCGAGGTCCGCTCCCGGGGGATCGTGGCGGAGATCTCAGGCACGACCATCTGGCGCTGGTTGTCCGAGGATGCCATCCGCCCCTGGAAGCAGCGCTCGTGGATCTTCCCCCGCTATGGAGACCTGCTCATAGCGGGGGCTATGGCGAGTTCGGGACTATCCGCAGTAGGCGCGAGACGGCGGGGAATGGCTGGTTGTTGCTGACGGTGGGCCCGGCCGATCGGTGAATCGGGACTGCGCATAGTTCCAGGCTCCTGGGGTGTTGAGCCCGAAAGGAGCACCGAATGCCCGTTGACAACTCGTGGACGCTCGACGATCTGGTCGAGGCGTACAAGCAGCACCAGCGACGCACGCGTGGGCTGCGCGAACCCACCTTGCGCGGATACGAGTGGAACGTGCGTCTGCTCGTGCGCACGACGCTCGGCGATGATCCGATCGACCCTGCCCGTCTCAGCTGTGCCGACGTCATGGGGTTCATCGGCTCGATGAGCGAGCGACTGTCGCCGTCATCGATGGGGACGGTGCGTACGGCACTGGCCTCGTTCTTCCGCTACCTGCGTGTCGAGGCGCTGTGCGCCAGCCCGCTCGAGGCCGCGATTCCCACCATCGCACAGTGGCGGCTGTCGTCCATTCCTCGATTGCTGACCGACGAGCAGCTGCAGCACGCTGCTCGCCTCGCTCGACACCTGCCGGCCGCACGGGTTCAGGGACCGGGCGATCGTGTTATGCCTGGCGACGCTGGGGTTGCGGCCCGGTGAGCTCGCCAACCTGTGTCTGGACGACATCGACTGGCGGGCCGGCACCGTTGCGCTGCGCCACCGCAAGACTCGGCGAGGCGCGGTGCTTCCGTCGCCACGTGAGGCCGGCCGCGCCCTGGTTGCCTACTTGCGTCGGGAGCGGCCAGTCACCGAAAGCCGTCACGTGTTCGTGCAGCACAGGAAGCCGCGTCGGGGCCAGCCGATCTCGGCCAACGCCGTGTCGGAGGTCGTGGCCCGTGCGCTTCGACGGGCGCATGTCGAAGCGTCGCTGTTCGGCGCGTACGTGTTCCGCCACACCGTGGCCAGCCGCATGGTGCGACGTGGCGCCAGCCTCAAAGAGGTTGCCGACCTGTTGGGCCACTCCTCCCTGGACAGCTCGGCGATCTATGCGAAGGTCGACCTGCCGGCGCTGCGTGAGGTCGCCCTGCCGTGGCCGGAGACGACCCGATGACGGCCCCGAGCCTCGCTCCGTTGACCGACGAGTATCTGGCGGTCCGGCGCAGACTGGGCTTCCGTCTGGACAAACCCGCAGCACTCCTCGCCGACTTCGCCCGCTACGTCGACCGGATCGGACAGCAAGGTCCGATCACCTCCGATCTCGCCATGGGATGGGTCTTGTCGTCAGGCTCTGGCCGGTCGGCGCGGGCCGCCCGTCTGGCGGCCGTGCGAGGGTTCGCGCGTCACCTTGCGGCGCTGGAGCCCGCCACCGAGATCCCGCCAGCTGGCGTCCTGGGTCCCGTGCAGCGCCGCCAACAGCCGCACATCTACAGCGACGACGAGACCGCGGCGTTGCTGGCCCAGGCCAAGCTCCTCATGCCCCGCAGCGGGCTCTGTCCCCGCACCTACGTTGCGCTCTTCTCGCTGCTGGCGTCAACCGGACTACGAGTCTTCGAAGCCTGCCGGCTCGAGCTGGGCGATGTGGATCTTGCCGACGGAGTGGTCACCATCCGCATGACCAAGTTTCGCAAGTCGCGCCTGGTGCCACTGCATCCAACGACGACGCAGGCGCTGGCAGGCTAGGCCGCCTGCCGCGACGCCTCTGGAGTCGCGTCTCCCGGCGGCCGCTTCTTCCGAACCGAGCGCGCGCTGACCCTCACACCCGACACCGTCTACCGGACCTTCAGCCACCTCCGGCATCGTCTGGGCTGGACGGCCGAAGGACGCGTGCGGCGTCCAGTCGTTCATGATCTTCGCCATTCTGTAGACGGCGGGGTTATGCGCCCTGTCGCGTGTTTTTCCTGGTCAAGGCGCTGCAGGGGGTGTGGTTGTCCGCATAACCCGGAAGGGTCAGCGTCAGCGCCCGAGGGAGTCGAGCCACCCGATCAGGGACGCGTCGATGGTCCAGTCGGGCAGGACGTCGGGGGTGAGCGACTGGTAGGCGTTCTCGATGGCTTTGCGCTTGGTCTCGGCGTCTGCGCGGGCGTAGATCTCGGTGGTGGAAACGTCGACGTGGCCGAGCAGGTCGCGGATGTAGATGAGGTTGACGCCGGCTTGGATCAGGTGCATCGCCCGGGTCCGCCGCAGGATGTGGGGCGTGACCGGCAGGCGGGGAGCCCAGC
>JBOGIC010000340.1:0-1710 GCA_050744985.1 Acidimicrobiales bacterium | reverse complement strand
GTCACATCGTCCGTTCCCCCGGGCCGGAGCCGGGCCCTGACCTGATCGGGGCGCTCCGGGCCCGCATTCCGCGCAGCGTCGGCGTCGTCGCCGCCGGGGCGTCACCGGCACAGGCACGCCAGGCGGCGGTGCACCTCCACCACGCCGGGCTGCCGGTGACGCTCTACACCGACGACACCACGTCGCCACACGAAGGGGTGCGCATGCTGCCAGTGACCGAGCCCGGGCCCGCCATGGAGGTCGCCGACTCGCTGCTCGACCTGGTCGGCAACACCCCGCTGGTGCGACTCGACCGGATCGGGCGGGAGCTGACCTGCGACCTGGTCGCCAAGCTCGAGCTCCTCAACCCGGGCGGTAGCGTGAAGGACCGGCCGGCGATCGCCATGATCGAGGCGGCGGAGCGGGCCGGCCTCATCCAGCCCGGCGGCACGATCGTCGAGCCGACGTCGGGCAACACCGGTGTGGGCCTCGCCATCGTCGCCGCCCGGCGGCGGTACCGCTGCGTGTTCGTCATGCCCGACAAGATGAGCCGCGAGAAGGTCGACCTCCTCCGCGCCTACGGGGCCGAGGTCGTCGTCTGCCCGACCGCCGTCGCGCCCGAGCACCCCGACTCGTACTACTCCGTGTCGGCTCGGCTGGCCGCCGAGATCCCGGGCGCCTACATGCCCAGCCAGTACCACAACCCCGAGAACCCGCTCGCCCACGAACGCTCCACCGGCCCGGAGATCTGGCGGCAGACCCGCGGCCGGGTCACCCATGTGGTCGCCGGCATCGGCACGGGTGGCACGATCACCGGCGTGTCACGGTCGCTGAAGGCGTTGAAACCCTCTGTCCAGATCGTCGGCGCCGACCCGGAGGGCTCGGTCTACTCGGGCGGGTCGGGCCGGCCCTACCTGGTCGAGGGCATCGGGGAGGACTTCTGGCCCACGACCTTCGACCCCGCCGCCGTCGACCGCACGGTGATGGTGAGCGACCGCGACTCGTTCCTGACGGCGCGGCGTGTGACGCGAGAGGAGGGCATCCTCGTCGGCGGGTCGGCCGGGACGGCGGTATGGGCGGCGTTGCAGGTGGGCGCCGACCTCGGCCCCGAGCACGTCGTGGTCGTGATCATCCCCGACTCGGGCCGCGGCTACCTCTCCAAGCTCTACAGCGACGCGTGGATGGCGGACTTCGGGTTCCTCCGCGTGGGCGGCGACACGGTGGCGGAGGTGCTCGTCCGCAAGGGGGACCGCCTGCCCGACCTCGTCCACGTCCACCCCGAGGAGACGGTGCGCACGGCCATCTCCATCCTGCGCGAGCACGACGTGTCCCAGGCGCCGGTGATCAAAGCGGAAATGCCCCTGGTCATGGCCGAGGTCGTGGGCGCCGTTCACGAGCGGGGCCTGATGGACCGGGTGTTCCGCGAACCCGCCGCCCTCGACTGGCCCGTCGTCAAGGTCATGGGCGCACCCCTGCCCACCGTGGGCGTCGGGGAACTGGTCGACCTCGCCGTCGAGCGGCTCGAGGACGCGCCGGCGGTGATCGTCGTGGATGCCGGTCATCCGGTGGGCATCATCACGCGGTCGGACCTTCTCGGCTTCCTGTCGCAGCGCCCGCCGGCCATTGACTGAGGTTCCCGAGCCGTTCTCCGGGGACGGCTTCGACACGCGGGCGATCCACGTCGGCCAGCCGCCCGACCCGGCGACCGGCGCGGTCGTGACACCGATCTAC
>JBOGIC010000339.1:0-9085 GCA_050744985.1 Acidimicrobiales bacterium | reverse complement strand
CGCCTGGATCCTGCTTGTCTCGCTGCTCGTGGCCCGGTCCCGGTTCAAATGGGAGTGACCGGGGGATCAGGGGTACGGCAGCGGATCGGTGAGCAGCTCCGAGAGGGGCATCTCGTCATTTCGGTGGCCGACGATCATCCCGGCCTGCCGGAAGCGGGGGTGGCCGAAGTAGGGGCTCGACTGGACGAACGGCTGAGTCAGCTCGGGAATGAAGGCCTTCATGAGCTTCAGGTGGCGCATCCCCGGAGGGGTCAGGTCGAACACGATGGGATCGATCCCGTGGGAAGCAAAGACATCGACGAGCATGGCGAGCTTCTCCTCGACGGTGCGTTCCCCCGTGACCGGAAGCTCTGAAAGCGGCACGTCGGCGCCGTCCTTCCGGTACCAGTCCAGCTTGTTCGCGTTCTTCCTCCAGCCGTAGAAGCTCACTACCTTGAAGAACAGGTCGATCTTGCTCACTGGCTCGTCGGGCCCCATCTCGAACAGCCGGCCGACGGCCACGGCGAACGAGCGCGTCGGGCTGATGAGCGCCAGCCTCGTCGTGCGTTCCGATTGGCCGAACTCGTTGAGGGCCTTGATGAGGCTGACGTCGATGTCGAGGTCCGCCCCGCCCCCCGAGTAGTACGAATAGCGGTTGAGCCAGGGGTCGACCTCGATGGCGGTGATGACCGGGACCTCGGGGAAGTCGATGCAGTGCAGGTAGAAATCGATGTCGCCGGGCAACGACTGCGAGATGCCGAGGAGCCTCCGGAGGGTGGGGGCGGGAGGCCGGTCGAATACGATCTTGCGCGGCGGGATCCGGCAGTACCAGTGGAGGTTCACTGCGTCGCGCTCGACCAGCTCGGTGAGCCCGTGGAAGAGGGCGAGCGTCTCGCTGACGTGGCTGGTGAGGCCCCCGCTTACGGCATAGCCGATCATCGCCTCGTCCCGGCGGCGCGTGTAGACCAGCTCGACGAGCTGGGCGGGCACCCAGATCTTTTCCCTGCTCCTCAACCTGGTGCCCTCAACCCAGCCGAGGTAGGAGTCCTCGGTGAACGCCTCGAAGACGAAGTTCGGTTCGGCGTACTGCTCGGCGCTGAAGAGCGGCATGTCGTCCGGGTGCAGGCACGGGAAACCCTGGTCCACCATGTCCCGGTACGTGCCGTACTGCCTGCGCTCGTCCTCCCCGAAGTAGAACAGCGAGGCGAGGACGCGCTCGATGGTCTCCCCGACGCTGGAAAGGAACATGCCGGGAAGGTCGTAGCCCTTGCCCCCAGCGAAGAGGCTCTTGCTCACGCCGGTGTCGAGGGACGTCGTCCCCACGAGCCGCTGGAGCACGTAGTCCAAGTCGAAGTACTCGCAGTGGCCCACGTACACCGGCATTGCGGCGGTCGCCGGGAAGTAGGTGATCACCTTGCGAACGGGCCCGGCCGTCGGGTTGTAGTTCGCCATGTATTCCTCGACCGCGCCGTGGGTCTCGGCGTCGAGCCGGTACGGCAGCATCTGCGTACGGGCGTTGATGAAGGTCGAACGGAGCTTGAGGCTGTTCATCTGGCGTCCTCCCGCCGTCACTCTCGAAGTTCTCGAAGCCTGCTTGCGGTTTCCGGGGGCGGCAGCTTCACGCGCTCGGGTGCGAACGCGATCGTGAACGCCTCCCCGTCCTTCCGGAACCGGATCTCAGAAACGTTCTCCGTCGTGACCTCCGGCTCCGCCGTTGTCCTCGTCGCGTCGCTCCACCGGGCAACCTGGACCTTGCCTGGTGCACCCCCGCATCCGTCACCGTCGCGGTAGGTGCGTCCGTCGGGAAGGCCGAGGACACCGTCGCTGAACGTCAGGCCGACCTGCTGGGTGAACTTGCCCAGGGTTGCGTTCTCCCCCGCTAGCTCGCGTGTTCGGGGATGGACGTGGATGGCGCCGTCCGCGTGGGTGTGGATTCCCTTCTCTTCGCCGATGTCCACTAGGGGCGGGATGAAACTGCCGCAGATGAAGACCCCGTACGCCGAGTCCCAGTGATCGACGCCATACCTCGGGCGGATGGTTCCCCCCGCCTCGCGGGAGCTTCGGGCGAAAGCGATGAGGAGAACCGCGCCGATCAAAGCCAATGCGACGCCCAAGCGAGTCAAAGGTTCCCGCCGTTCCCGTACCGCCATAGAGACGCATCGTAGCCAGTAGGCGACATGATCGCTCGGGCACGGGGAGAGCCCACTTCAGCGATGGATCAGCTCTTTATCGTTACGTCACCCAGGACTGCCCTGGCACGAACCCGAAGCGTGGGGAGGACCTCCCGAGCCGGTCCTGCGGTCACCCGCAAGATGTGATCGCCGAGGATCGGCGTGCCGGTCAGGTCGACCTCCATGCATTCGGGCACGACGATGATCACGTCCCCGACGAGGGCGAGGGCATCGATGGTTATCTCCTGGCCTTCGAAAGTACCGGCCTTCAAGTTGAGGGTCACATCGCCTAGCACGGCGACGACCTTTGTGCGCCTCGCCACTCGCCAGCGGCCCTGTTGCTCTGAATCACCGACCAGGGCGACAATCCGGCGTTCGGAGCCGTCCGCGCTCCCGGTGCTCTCTCTGAGCCGTGCGGGGAGGTCAACCGTAACCAGATCAAGCTCGGACTGCGTGCGGGCGGCGAACACCGCGCCGGCTCGGTCTGAGAACTCACCAAGCGTCAGTCGGCCGGCCGCCGTGTGCTCCCGAAGAGCGGCAATCACCGCGTTCCGCTCATCGTCGCCGATCCGCAGATCGGGGTGTAGATCGCCGTCGCCGTCCATCCCACAAGTCTGCCAAGTTGGCGGGTGCCACGGGGACCCAGGTCATCCACTCCACCACCTCCAACGGGACGGTTTGAGTCGCGTCGAGCGGCGGGTGACGGGCCGCAAGCCGAGCGTCTGGAGGATCAGCGGTCGGCGCGCTGATCGAGCCGGGAACGTCATCCCGGTGATGGGCAACACGAATCCGCTGGCGAGGCCCCGGACACGATCGGTTACCTGGAAGAGAGGCCTGCCGAGAGAAGGTGGTCACCTCCGTGCAGGGGACTCGTCCTTGGGCCCACAATCGAACCAACCTTTGGCCCAGTGGGACGCATAGCGGGGAGCCGACCTGGGAACCCAAAGAGCTACCCCGAACCTACCTGGCGCTCGGCCATCTGCCCCTTGGCCCGAAGCGCCGGTCGGGCGTGCCGGCCCGCGTCACCAACGGCTGGGGTGCGAGGTGATCGCCCTTCGCGTACGCATTGAAGTGGGGCGCGGCCTACGACCGCCGGTCGGACAGGAAGTCGAAGCGGCGGCGAGTCGCGGCGACGACCTCGGCGTCGACGTCGGCGACTAGTATGGTCTCGACCTCGGCGGCCTCCACCAGCGTGCGACCGATGGGGTCGATGATGCACGAGTCGCCGGCGTAGGTGACGCCGTCGCCTTCGCCGACCCGGTTGACGCCGACGAGGTAGCACTGGTTCTCGATGGCCCGGGCGCGCGCCAGCGTCCGCCACTGCTCCCGCCGGCTCGCGGGCCAGTTGGCGGGCACGACGAACAGGTCGGTCCCCGGCCCCGCCGTCCAGAACTCGTCGGCGAAGCGCAGGTCGTAGCAGACGAAGGGGGTGACCCTCAGGCCGTCCACCCCGACGGTCACCAGGCGGTCGCCGGCGGCGAAGTGCTCGTGCTCACCGGTGTGGGAGAAGGTGTGGACCTTGGCGTAGCGATGCACGGCGCCGTCCGGCGCGGCCAGCACGAACATGTTGGACGGCCTGCCACCGTCCCCGGGTGTCTCGGCGACTGTGCCGCAGACCCACACGTCGCGGGCGCCCGACCGTTCGCGGAGCCAGGCCGTCGTCGGCCCGCCGTCGAGCTCGCTCGTCCGGCCGGTGTTCATCGAAAACCCGGTGGCGAACATCTCCGGGAGCACGACCAGGCGCGCGCCCAGGGCGGCGGCCTCGTCGATCCGGGCCGATAGCCGGTCGAGGTTGGCGGCGGTGTCCTCCCAGACGATGTCGTGCTGGACCGCCGCGACCTTCACAGGGTCTTGAGGCGGTCGACGGCCTCCTCCAGCACGTCGTGCCGTTTGCAGAAGGCGAACCTCACCAGGTGCCGGCCCTCGTCGGGGCGGTCGTAGAACACGACGTTGGGCACGGCCACGACTCCGCACGCCGGCAGCGTCTCGCGGCAGAAGGTCAGGCCGTCGTCGTACCCGAGCGGCCGGATGTCGACGGTGACGAAGTACGTGCCGTCGGGCGGGAGCACGGTGAAGCCGGTCGCCTCCAGCCCGGCGCAGAGGAGGTCGCGCTTGGCCTCGAGGTCGCTCGCCAGCCCGGTGTAGTAGTCGTCGCCCAGCACCTCGAGGCCCTCGGCCACGGCGTGTTGGAACGGGGCGGCGTTGACGTAGGTGAGGAACTGCTTCACGGTGCGGACCTCGGCGACGAGGGCGGGGGTCGAACAGACCCAGCCCACCTTCCACCCCGTGAACGAGAAGGTCTTGGCCGCCGAGGAGATCGTGACCGTCCGCTCGCGCATGCCGTCGAGCGTGGCGATCGGCACGTGCGAACGCAACGATCGCGGGAACGTGATGTGCTCGTAGACCTCGTCGGTGATGCAGACCAGGTCGTGCTCCACGCACAGGTCGCGTACCTGCGCCAGCTCCCGCTCGTCGAAGACTTTGCCCGTCGGGTTGTGCGGTGAGTTCAGGACGACGGCGCGGGTGCGGGGCATGACCGCGTCCGCCAACTCGGCCGGGTCGAAGGCGTAGCCGTCGTCGGCTCGCAGGGTGACCGAGCGGTGGGTGGCTCCGGCCAGCTCCACGCCGGCGGCGTAGGCGTCGTACCACGGCTCGAACAGCACGACCGCGTCCCCCGGCTCGCACACCGCCAGGAGGGCGGCGGCCAGGGCCTCGGTGGCGCCGGCGGTGACGAGCACCTCGCCGTCGGGGTCGTAGTCGAGGCCCCAGAACCGCCGCTGATGCTCGGCGACCGCCTCGCGCAGCCGGGCGATGCCGGGCCCGGGCGGGTACTGGTTGTGGCCCGCCTCGATGGCCCGGATGGCCGCCTGCTTGATCTCCTCCGGCCCGTCGGTGTCGGGGTAGCCCTGGCCGAGGTTGATCGCGCCCGTCCGGTCCGCCAGGCCGGACATCTCGGCGAAGATCGTCGTGCCGAACCCCCGGAGGCGGTTCATGGCGCCGACCGTACCCGGGGCGTCAGGTCTGCGCGGCCCGCCAGGCCTCCCGCAGCTTCAGCCGGGGGCCGGGGCGGCGGAGCCCGCCCACGTAGATGCGCGCGCCGAGGCGCACCGTGGCGTAGGTGGTCAGCACCACCAGCGCCAGCGACACCGGCACCTCCCAGGCGGCGACGTTGCCGACGGCCGCCCGGGGGAGCATGGTCATCGGCGCCATGAACGGGATGAACGAGACGACCCGGGCGAGGGTGCCGTCGGGCTCCTGCGTGGCGGCGACGGCGACGAAGTAGGTGAGGGCGATCATGATCGTGATCGGCGCGGTGGCGTTGCCGATGTCCTCCGGGCGGGAGGCGGCAGCGCCGGCGGCGGCGAAGACGCAGCTGTACAGGGCGTAGCCGAGGAGGCCCCAGGCGAACACGGCCCCGATCGTCATCGGCGTGCCGCTCGGCAGGTTCAGCTCACCGAAGGCGAGGGCGACGGCGATGGTCGGCAGGGCGATGACCAGCAGTTGGACGATCGCCACGATGCCGATGCCGACGACCTTCCCGGCGAGCAGCTGGGTCGGGCGGAGGGTGCCGAGCAGCACCTCGGAGACCCGCGACGACTTCTCTTCGAGCACCCCGTTGGCGATCGTGAACCCGTAGGTGAGCAGCAGCAGGTAGATCACGAGCACGCCGGCGAAGGCGAGCGGGCGGTTGGACTCGCGCAGGTCCTTCGGCGGCGCCAGCTGGTCGACCGGGAGCGGCTCGGGGTTGAGGACGGCCGCCGCTTCCGCCTGGGTGACGCCGGCGTCGGCGAGGAGGTCGACGAGCTTGGCCTGGCCGACCGAGGCGTTGACGAGGGCGGCCAGGCGGTCGGGCAAGTCGTCGCGGGCCAGCACGCGCGATGAGTCGACGACGGCCACGGTGACCTCGCCCGACCGCACGGCCGCGGTCGCGGCCTCGGCGTCCGGGTAGACCTGCGTGCGCACGTCGATGTCGAGCGTCGGGGCCAGCAGGCCGGCCGAGCGTTCGATGGTGGTGGCCGACGGCCCGGCCACGCCGAGGCCGTACACCTTCTTGTCGTCCCCGGCGATCTGGGGGATCACCACCAACGCCAGCGCCACGGCGAGGTACACGCCCGTGCTGATGAAGAACGACTTGGCCCGCAGCCGCTCGACCACCTCGCGGCGCGCCACCAACGGGACGGCTCGGGTGCTCACGCCTGGACCGCTTCACGGAAGAGCTGGGACAGCGCCGGCAGCTCGAGGCCGAAGTCGACGACGCGGCCGGCGCTCGCCGCCCGCTGGAGCACGGCGAGGGCGTCGACGTCGGGCTCGAGGGCGAGACGGGTGGGCGAGTCAGGTCCGGCGTGCTCGACGCGGACACCCGGGATGCCCTCCGCCCAGGCCCCGTTGACCGGGCCGTCCGCCCGCTCGAGCATGACGTGGAGCTGCCGGCGCCCACTCGTGCGCTTGAGGTCGCGCACGGCGCCGGCCAGGACGACGCGACCGCGGTGCAGGATCGCCACCGAGTCGCACAGTCCCTCCACCAGGTCGAGCTGGTGGGACGAGAAGATCACCGTGACGCCGGCGGCCGCCCGCTCGGCCAGCACCTCGCTGAGGGCGTCGACGGCGACGGGGTCGAGGCCCGAGAAGGGCTCGTCGAGCACCAATACCTCGGGGTCGTGGAGCAGCGCCGCCGCGAGCTGCACCCGTTGCTGGTTGCCGAGCGACAGTGCCTCGGCCCGGTCCGAGGCCCGGTCGGCGACGCCCAGCCGTTCCAGCCAGGCGCGGGCCGACTGGGCCGCCTGCTCGCGTCCCATCCCGTGGAGCCGGCCGAAGTACACGAGCTGATCGAGCACCCGCATTTTCGGGTACAGGCCGCGCTCCTCCGGGAGGTACCCGATGCGGGCGCCGTCGCCGGCCGCCAGGGCGCGCCCCGCCCAACGCACCTCGCCGGCGTCGGGCCGCAGCAGCCCGAACACCAGGCGCATGGCCGTCGACTTCCCCGCGCCGTTGGGCCCCAGCAGGCCGAAGAGCCGGCCCGGCGGCACCTGCAACGACAGGCGGTCGAGGGCGACGACCGAGCCGAACCTCTTCGTCAGCTCGGCGAATTCGAGCACGAGGCCAGGGTATGGGCTACAACCCGCGATGATGGTGGGCGTGTACGGACGGGACGATCATCGGTGGACCGTCGCGGCCGTGGGCGTCATCGCCGTGCTGGGGGTGGTCGACCTCGCCCTCGGACCGGATGTCCAGTTCACCGGGTCCGTCGTCATCGCCCCGTTCCTCGCCGCCGCCATGGTCGGCCCTCGCCCGACGCTGCTCGTCGGGGCCCTCGCCCTGGGCACGGTCGTGTTCCTGTCGATGTTCAACGACGAGGGCGCGCTCGAGTCGACCCTCCGGTTGCTGGTGGTCATCGCCGGTGGGGGTCTGGCCGCCTGGCTGGCGGACCGCCGGGTGCGGCGCGAGCGGGAACTGGCCCAGGTCACCCGGGTGGCCGAGGTGGCCCAGCGGTGCGTCTTGACCCCGGTCCCACCCCGGGCCGGCGCCGTGGCGTTCGCCTCGCGGTACCTGTCGGCCACGCCCGAAGCCCTCATCGGCGGTGACTTCTACGAGGTCATCGAGTGCGACGGCCCGGTGCGGGCGGTCGTGGGCGACGTCCGCGGAAAGGGGCTCGACGCCGTCCGTCTGGCGGCCGTGGTGCTGGGGTCGTTCCGGGAGGCGGCCCAGTCGCCGGCGACGCTGGAGGAGGTGGCGACCCTGGTCGACCGCCGGCTGCGGCGCCATCTCGACGCCGAGGACTTCGTCACGGCCGTGTTCGCCGAGTTCGGTCCCGACGGCGACCTCACGCTGGTCAACTGCGGCCACCACCCCCCGCTGCTGGTGCGACCGACCGCCATCGAGCTGCTGATGCCGGCGACGAGCACCACACCGCTGGGCCTCGACCCCCAGCCCGTCGCCTACGGCACGCCGATGCTCGCGGGCGACCGCCTGCTTCTCTATACCGACGGGCTCGTGGAGGCGCGGTCGCACTCGGGCCGGATGATCGCCCTCGACCGGTTGGCCGACACGCTGCGGTCCGAAGACCTCGACGACGCGCTGGGCGCCCTCGTCGACACGCTCCAGGCCCTGGTCGTCGGGGCGCTCGAGGACGACATGGCCCTCCTGCTGGCCGAGTTCTGCGGCCCGGGCGTGCCCGAGAACGCCGACGACACGCGGATTCTCTCGGTCACGGCCGATCAGTAGCCGGTGACCCCGCCACGGCCGGCGGGAACATCAGCAACCCGAGGGCGAGGCTGGAGAGGGTGGCCATCACGATCGCTCCCACCCACAGCTCGGCGGTCCATCCGACGCCGTCGACCACCTGGTAGACGGCGAAGAACGCCGACCAGAGCACGAACGAAGCGGCGGCGGCGACGATCCGCGGCGTCCATGGCCGTTCCGCCGCCGGCGTCAGGCGGCGGACGAGGACATCCGCGGCCAGGCCGCCCGGCAGGGTGGCCAGCACGAGGAACCAGCGTTCGAACCCGTCGACGGCGACGATGAGCGTCGTCATCGACGCCAGCAGCACCGTGGCCGTCCCGAACGGCGGCCGCCAGCGGCGCAACACGAGCAACAGCGGCGCCATGTACAGCACGTTGGTGATGAGCAGGGCGGCGAGCCCGATGATGCGCAGGTCCTCGGCGTCGCCTCCTGACGCGAGCTCGTTCACCCAGGTCCCGTAGTCCTGCCTCCGGAACGGCGTGATGTACATGAAGAAGAACGCGACGAGGGCGGCGGTCAACGCCAGGGACAGCAACGCCGGCAGGAATTCCCGAAACGACGGCGCGGACTCGGGATCGGCGACCCAATGCGCCCGGAACGGGCCGGTGAGTAGCAGCAGCCCGCCGGTGAACATCACCAGGTGTGTCGGGCTCAGCAGTGCGTCGAGGTCGACCTCGACGCCGAACAGGCTGTGC
>JBOGIC010000338.1:0-3059 GCA_050744985.1 Acidimicrobiales bacterium | reverse complement strand
TCGCTGTGCCGGCAGGCGGTGGAGCTGCTGCAGGCGGAACGGGAGGGATTGGAGCGGTTGCTGGTCCGGCTCTCGGGCCTGTGCGCCTCGCACGAGCCGGAGCCGCTCCGGCGTGGCGTCGTCGAGGCCGCGGTCGAGATGGCGGGCGCGCATGTCGGCTTCTTCGTGGCGACGGGCGCGCCCGACGAGCCCGGCGACGTCGTCGGCGAACTGGCCGAGCTGCCGCGCCCCGGGCGCTCGCCGCTGCTGGCCGGCGTCCTCTACGAGGATCGGGTGCTGCGATCGACGACGCCGGGCGGTGGGCCCGCGATGAACGCGCCGCCCAGGTCTACGGGGTGCTGGCGGACGGGCGGCGGCTGCGGAGCTGGCTGGCGGCGCCGGTGCGCCGGCGCGACGGCTCACTCGTCGGTGCCATCTATCTGGGCCATTCGCGAGCCCACGCCTTCTGGCCGCGCCAGGAGAACCTGATGGCGGTGCTGTGCGACCAGCTGGGGGTGATGCTCGACAACGCCGAGCTGTTCGCCGAGCGGTCCCGCGTGGCCCTCGCCCTGCAACGCACGCTCCTGCCGCCGCTCCTACCCGAGATCCCCGCCGTCGATCTGGCCGCCGCCTACCGTCCGGCGGTGTCGGCCTCGGGCGTGGGCGGGAGCAGTCTCGTCGGCGGCGACTTCTACGACGTCTTCGAGCTAGGCGAAGGATCGTGGGGACTGGTCGTCGGCGATGTGCGCGGGATCGGACCGGAGGCGGCGTCGCTCACCGGCCTGGCCCGCTACACGGTGCGGGCCGTGGCGCCCGAAGTGGTCAGCCCGGCCGAGGTCTTGGGCCGCCTCAACGAGGCCATGCGGCAGGTGGAGCCGAACGAGCGATTCTGCACGGCGGTCTACACCCTCGTGACGCCACAGCCCGGAGGGGTCGACGTGACGCTGGCGAGCGCCGGCCATCCACCCGCGCTGCTGTTGCGCGACGACGAGTCGGTGGAGGAGCTGCCGGCGAGTGGGCTGATGCTCGGTGTGTTCGCCGATGCGCGGTTCGTCGACCAACGGGTGCGGCTCGAACCCGGCGACGCGATGGTGCTCTACACCGACGGGGCCATCGAGGCCCGCGACAGCGGGGGTGGACAGTTCGGGAGCGACCGGTTGGCGCGCGTGCTGTCCACCTGCGCGGGCCGGTCGGCCGGTGGGATCGCCCGCCGCCTCGAGTTGGCGGTCCTCGACCACCGCGGGGACAGGAGCGCCGACGACCTCGCTATCGTCGTCGTACGCGCCCGGCCGTAGGCCGCCCCTACGATGGGCGACGACGCGAGGAAGTGACACTCCAGGAGAGGGGCAGGCATATGGGATTGCAGCTAGGTGACGTGGCGCCCGACTTCGAGGCCGAGTCGACCGAAGGTCCGATCAAGTTCCACGAGTGGATCGGCGACTCGTGGGCCGTCCTGTTCTCGCACCCCAAGGACTTCACTCCCGTTTGCACCACCGAGTTGGGGTACATGGCCAAGCTGAAGCCCGAGTTCGATCAGCGGGGCGTGAAGATCATCGGGCTGTCGGTCGACGCCACCGGCGACCATGAGGCATGGGCCTCGGACATCGAGGAGACCCAGGGCGCCCGCCCCAATTACCCCCTGATCGGCGATGCCGATTTCAACGTGTCGAAGCTCTACGGGATGCTGCCGGCCAGCACGTCGGGCGACGCCAAGAGCCGTACGCCGGCCGACAACCAGACCGTCCGCAACGTCTTCGTGATCGGGCCGGACAAGAAGGTCAAGCTGATCCTCGTCTACCCGATGACCACCGGCCGCAACTTCGACGAGGTGCTGCGGGTCATCGACTCGCTGCAGCTGACGGCCAAACACCGCGTGTCGACACCGGTGACCTGGAGGCAGGGCGAGGACGTCATCATCGCCGGCTCGGTCTCCAACGACGAGGCGAAGGAGATCTTCGGCGACTGGAAGTCGCCCAAGCCCTACATCCGGATCGTGCCGCAGCCGAGCTGAGGGCCCGCCAACGATCAGTCAGCCGGTCTCGGCGAGGAGGCGGTCGAGGGCGGCGTAGCTCGCGTTCATCCCTTCCTCCATGCCGGACTGGAGCATGCCGTCGCGCTCCTCGGTGGTGTGGAACAGTGACGTGGCCGTGAGCCGCGTGCGGCCGTCACCGAGGTCGGTGAGGGTCATGGTGTTGATCACGACGTAGCCGGGCATGCCGTCCCACTCGAAGGTCGTGGCGATGCGCTCCGGCGGTGTGATCTCGCGGAAGCGGCCCTCGAACCCGTGGGTGCCGCCGTCGGGGGAGTGCTCGACGAAGCGCCAGTGACCACCGCGCTCGGGCTCGTAGCGTTCGATGTCGACGCGGTTGCCGCGGCCCCACCACTGGGTCAGCTGGTCGGGGTCGATGAGGGCCTCCCAGACGCGGTCGCGGGGGGCGTCGAAGACGCGCTCGACGTGAATCTCTCGGTCGGTCGGCGTCGTGACGATCGAGGTACCGGCGGGCGTGATTGCGGATGCGTTCATTGGGGGTGTCCTTTCGTGCGTTCGAGGAACCGACCGAGGGAGTCGAGGCGGGCTTCCAGCATCTGCTGGTAGTGCGCGATCCATGCGGTCTCTGCATCCAGCCGGCGCGGGCCCAGGCGGCAGTGCCGCACCCGGCCGACCTTCTCCGTGGTCACCAGTCCCGCCCCTTCGAGGACCTGGACGTGCTTCTTGATGCCGGTGAGGGTCATGTCGAAGGCGGCGGCGAGGTCGCTGATCGTCGAGTCGCCGTCCCGACCGAGGCGTTCGAGTATGCCCCGCCGGGTCGGGTCCGAGAGAGCGGCGAACGCCGCATCGAGAGGAACGGAATACTGAACCACATGGTTCAGTATAGGACGACGGGCGCGGCGGGTCAAGCGCGCGCGGCTGTCATTACGAGGACGAGGCGGTGGCGGAGGGCGGGCCGGTGGCGCCCGTCCCGCCCGAGTCGCCGGAGGTCGCGACCGGCGCGGTGGAGGCGTCCGAGTCGGCGTCGCCGGTGTCACCGCGGTTGGTGGAGGAGGACTGGGCGCGGGTGGCCCCGGAGTCCCCACTGGTG
>JBOGIC010000337.1:0-4577 GCA_050744985.1 Acidimicrobiales bacterium | reverse complement strand
CCGCCAGGGGGCGCCTACGAGCTCACATCCGTAGCCCGCCGCCTGGATGCGATTTCCCCGGCGGGGCCCCCGACGCCCTCGGTGGCGTTCGTGGAGGTCGAGGGTGAGGGCGATCCGAAAGCCCTCGGGTCCTGGGCCCGGGAGGTGCTGGGCGCCCACGGCCGCCGCCTCCTGCGCCTCCAGGCCGTCAGCTCGCTCCGCGGGCGCCCCGAGCGATGGGCCCTCTCGGCCGTCCGCACCATCTCGTCATCAGGCCTGTGCGGGCCCGCACCATCCGGTGCCCGGCGGGCCCGGGCGTTGGCCGTCGGCCACGATCTCGACGTGGACTTCCTCGAACGGTCCCTCTCGCACGTGGTCAGGACAAGCCCGTGAACGGCGACGTGGCCGCCTTCGACCCCCTCATGGTGCCAGCGGGAGACGGGCGCCTCGACGAAGCGGTCAGCATCCTGGCCTGGTCGCGCGACGGGTCCGCTGTGGCCGCGGGCTCCCTCGGCGGGGAGATCGTCTTCGCCCGGGCCGACGCGGGCGTCGTGGGCCGACTCGACGCCGGGGCGCCCGCCGTGTCGGCAGCAGGGTCGGGGCCGGGCGCCATTGCGGTGGGCTGCGACGACGGGGGCTTGTGGCTCTGGAGCGTCGATGCCGCGCCCGTCCGCCACCAGATCGGGCCCGCCGTCGAGGACCTCGCCTGGTCACACCGGGGGCTGGCCGTGGCGGCGCGGGACTCCGTCGTCGTCTTCCGGGACGGCCACGCGGTCGGCCACCCCCTGCCGGTGCCGTTCGGAGGCGCCATCGCCGTCGCCTGGCGCGACGAAGCGAGCCGTCCCGATCTGGTTGCGGGCGGGCTCGGCGGAGTCCGTGAACTGTGGCTGTCCGGGCAGCGAGGTGAGATGTGGCCGCTGGCGGCCGTGCTGTCGCTCGCCGTGGAGCCTGGCAGCGGCGACGTGGCGGCCGGCACGCTGGGCGGCGACATCGAGCTGATGGGCCCTGGGCCCGGAGGTGGTTCTCGTCACGGCGTCGGTCGGGATGGGGTCGAATGCGTGTCCTGGTCCGCTGACGGGTCGCAGCTCTGCGCCGTCGCCGACGGCAAGCTCCGGGTGTGGCGACGGCGGTCGCCGGCCGAAGGCCTCGGCGCCTTTCATGACCTGGTCGGGCATCACGACTGGGTCGTCGGGGCCGCGTTCTCCCCAGTGGGCCCGCTGCTCGCTTCCGTGGGCCTCGACGGCTGTGTGGCGCTGTGGGATCCCGCCGGTACGACCGATCCCCTCGAGCGGCTCCACCTCGCCGGCGAGCTTTCGGTCGTCGCCTGGCGGCCTGACGGCGAAGCGCTGGCGGTCGGGGGGCCGAGCGGCGGCTACTGGGTCCTCGACGCGTCGAGGGCGTCGGCCGTAGCTCGGTCGAGGTGCGAGCCGCGCTGAGGCAGCGGACGGACGGGGCCCGCACGCCGGACATGCGATGCACTCATTCGCATGTAATAATGTTTCCGGTGACCGCAGAGGGGAGCTCGCTGCTGGAGGTTTCGCCACAGGAGGCCGACGACTTGGAGGCGGCGGCCGAGCTGCTGCGCGCGCTCGCGAACCCCCATCGCCTGGCCATCGTGCGCGAGCTGCAGGGTGGCGCCCGCTGCGTCCACGAGCTGGTCGATGCCCTTGGGGTGTCGCAGCCGCTGGTGTCGCAGCATTTGCGGGTGCTGCGGGCCATCGACCTCGTCCGCCCGCGGCGGCGGGGCCGCGAGATCGCCTACTCGCTGGGAGACGACCACGTCGCCCACATCGTGCACGACGCCGTGGTGCACGCCGCCGAGCGCCGACTACCCGCCGGCGCCACGAGAGGAGAGCCATGACCACCGCGCACGCTGTCCACACCGACCACGAGCACCTGCACGATGATGGGTGCGGTCATGTGGCCGTCGTCCACGACGACCACACCGACTACATCCACGACGGGCACGCCCACCGGCCCCACGACGACCACTGGGACGAGTGCGCAACCCCCCATCTCGTCCACGACGACCACGACCACGAGCACGGGGACGGCTGCGGCCATGACGCGGTACCGCACGATGACCACGCCGACTTCCTTCACGACGGCCACCGCCACGCCGGCCACGCCGGCCACTGGGACGAGCACTGAGCGCCGCCGACCTCCTCGCCAACGGCCGCGCCGCGTCGCTCGACGGCGCCGAGGTGCATGCCGCCGCGGCTGAGCGCGTGGCCGCGTTCGACCAGCGCTACACCGCCAGCCGCCGGGCGCTCGTCCAGGCGTTGCTCGAGGCGACCCGCCCGCTGACGATCGGCGACATCCTCACCGCCGCCCCCGGCATGCCTCAGTCCTCGGCGTACCGCAACCTCACCGTGCTGTGTGAGGCAGGGGTCGCCCGCCGCCTCCCCGGCCTGGACGACCTCGGGCGGTTCGAGCTGGCCGAAGACCTCGCCGGCCACCACCACCACGTCCACTGCGACTCCTGCGGGGCACTGGTCGACTTCGCCGCCTCTCCGCGCCTCGAGCGCGCCCTGGCCGAGGCCAGCCGGCTCGTGGCCGCCGAGACGGGCTACGACGTGGCCGGGCACCGCCTCGACTTCCACGGGCGGTGCCCACGCTGCGGATGACGCGCCGCCCGTCAGCGCGCCCGTGCCCACCGCCGGCCGGCGTCCGAAAGGGCGGTCAGTAGGAAGATCGCCGACGATACGAGCACGATTGTCCCGCCCGGCGCCGTCCCGGCGGCCCGGGCGATGACCAGCCCGATGACCACCGAAGCGACGCCCAGGGCGACGGCCCAACGAAGGGTGGCGGCGAACGACCGCGCCAGGCGCTGCGCGGCGCCGACCGGGAGGACCATGAGGGCGGCCACGAGAAGCACTCCGACGACCCGCATGGCGGCGACCACGGTCACCGCGGTGAGGGCGGCGAGTCCGAGGCTCAGGCCATCGACCGGAAGGCCGGCGGCACGGGCCGCCTCCTCGTCGAGCACGACGGCGAACATCGCCCGCCACGACAGCACCATGACGGCGAGGATCACGGCGCCCAACGCGCACACGCTCGCCGCGTCGGACGGGCTGACGGTGAGCACCGAGCCGAATAGGTAGGTGAGCACGCCCGCGTTCAACGACCCCGCCAGTCCGGTGAGGACGACGCCGCCGGCTATGCCCGTGTAGAAGAAGACGGCGAGGGCAAGGTCGCCGCTCGCGCGTCGCCGGAGTCGCAGCCATTCGATGGTGACGGCGCCGGCCGCCGCGACCACCAGGGCCGTCCACAGGGGGCTCACACCGAAGAGGAGGCCGGCCGCCACCCCCGCGAACGCCATGTGGCCGATGCCGTCGCCCATGAGCGAAAGGCGCTTCTGTACGAGAAACGTGCCCAGGAGGGGAGCGCACGCCCCGACGACGACACCGGAGGCGAGGGCCAGCTGCATGTACTGGCGGTCGAAGGGCCAAGGCAGCGGAAGGGTCACGACAGCCCCTCGAGCCACACGGGAAGGTCGTTGCGGTGGATGCCCAGGCTCACCCCCTCGGCGGTCAACGTCGCGGGTGGACCGTCGAAGGCGATCCGCCCGGCGCGGAGGATCACCAGGCGGTCAAGGTCCTCCGCCACCGCCCCCAACTCGTGGGACACGAGCAGCACGGCCACACCGTCGTCGCGGCAGCGGCTCACCAGCGCCGTGCGAAAGCGCGCCTGCGACTCGGCGTCGACCCCGGCGACGGGCTCGTCGAGCACCAGGAGCTCAGGGTCCGACGCCAGGGCCCGGGCGATGAAGGCACGCTGCTGCTGGCCGCCGCTGAGCTCCGCGACCGGCGTCCGGCGGTGCTCAGCGAGGGCCACGATTTCCAGCGCTCGTCCGACGCGCTCCCGGTCGTGCGGGCGAGGTCGGCGCAGCCAGCCGCGGCGGGCGAGACCGCCCGAAGCCACGATCTCCTCGACGGTCGCGGGAAGGTGGTCGGCGAGGACGGCCCGCTGGGGCACGTACCCGACCCGCCACCGCCGGCGAAGTGCGCCGGGCGCCTCACCGAGCAGCCGGACACGGCCCGCTTCGGCCCTCGCCAACCCGAGCGCGACCCGCACGAGGCTCGACTTGCCCGAGCCGTTCGGACCGGCCAGGGCGACGAACTCACCGGCGCCCACGCAGAGGTCGACGCCGTCGAGGACGACGTGGCGGCCGTAGGTGAACCGCACTCCTTCGAGGGCAAGCGCCTCACGACGGCCGCCCGCATCCACGCGCTCGCTCAGCGGCAGCCGAGCGCCGATCGGAGCGCCGCCAGGTTCTCCCGCATGACCGAGACGTACGACTTGCCCGCCTTCACGTTCTCGTCGGAGAGGCCTTCGATCGGGTCGAGCACGGCCGTGGCGACGCCCGCCTCACGGGCCAGGGCCTGGGACACCTTGGGCGACACGAGCGTCTCGTAGAAGATGGTCGTGGTGCCGTCGGCTCGGACCTTCGACGCCAGCTCGGCCATGCGCTGAGGGGTCGGCTCCGACTCCGGTTCCAAGCCTGCGATCGCCTCCTGGGTCAGCCCGTACCGCTTCGCGAGGTAGCCGAACGCGGCGTGGGACGTCACCATGACCTTGCGGTCGCACTGCGCCAG
>JBOGIC010000336.1:0-2775 GCA_050744985.1 Acidimicrobiales bacterium | reverse complement strand
GCCGGCGCCGACTTCGTAGAGCTCGTCGTCGGCGGCCAGCACGGTCTCGCCGTGGACGGTGAGCTTGCGGTCGATCGACACGTGGTCGCCGTCCCGTGCGGGCCGGGAGACGGTCTGCAGCTCTCCGAACTGCTCGCGCAGCCGGTCGAGTTGGCGGTCGACGTCCTCATCGCTCACGCCGATGTTGGGAAGGACGATCCGCAGGCCCTCATACCCGGCCACGCTGACCTGGGGCATCACCTCGACGACGGCGTCGAAGGCGATGGGGCCCTCGTCCTGGCCGGCGGTGATCTCCAGCTCCGGTGGAGCGACCGGCGTGATGTCGTTCTCCTCGAGGGCCCGCTCGTAGTAGTCGGGCAGCACCTCACGCAGCGCTTCCTGGCGGGCGACCTTGGGGCCGATGCGGGCTTCGATCAGCCGCCGGGGGGCCTTGCCGGGCCGGAATCCCGGCACGCGCACCTCGCGGGCGATCTTCCGAAAGGCGGCGTCCAGGGCCTGGTCGAACTCCGCTTCCTCGACCTCGATGGACAGCCGGACCTTGTTGCCTTCGAGCGGTTCGACAGAAGACCTCACGTGGACGGCGAGTATACGGACGTTGGGCCGCGTGACTGTCACTACGTTCGGCCACGCAGGCGTCACTACGTTCGGCCACGTCGGCGGGGCGTCACTACGGTCGGGCCCGCATGCTGGCGTTCTTCGGAGAGGAAGCGGTCCGCCGGGCCATCGAGGACCTGGCCCGCTCCGACCGCGTCACGGTCCTGGCGGGGGCGGGGGCGTCCATGGAGATCGGGCTGCCGTCGTGGGAAGGCCTCGTGCTCGCCCTCCTCGACAACGTGGTCGACGCCCGGGGCTGGACCGAGGACGCCGAGCGGTTCCGGAACTTCGCGCTCGGCAGCGGCCTGCTCGCCACCGCCGAGATCATCACCGCGCTCGTCGGGCCCCGAGCGATGCCGGCCGCGATCAAGCGGCACCTCTACGGCGACACCGACCCGGCCGGGCTGCTCCCGGGACCGCTGGCGCGGGGCATCGCCGCCGTGCAGCACGAGTTCGGCCCCGGGACGCGGGTGGCCACGACCAACTACGACGAGGTGCTCGAGGCCGCCCTGCGGGAACGGCCGACCGGGCAGCGGTGGTGGGCCCACGTGCGGTCGTCGGTGGAGCCCGACGTCGCCGTGAGCGCCGACACCGTCACGGTGACCCATCTCCACGGCCTGCTCGGTCGGCGCGACCGCGGCACCATCGTGCTGGCGGAGGGCGACTACCAGCGGATGCAGCTCGACCGCAGCTGGCAGGAGGAGTGGATGGTCGACGCCCTCCGCACCACCACCTGCCTGTTCGTAGGGGCCAGCATGACCGACGCCAACCTCATCCGGTACCTCTACCGCGCCCGGGGCGGTGTCGACCGGCGGCCCCACGTCGCCCTGTTCCGCCGGCGGGAGGCCCCGACGGCCATGGAGCGCCGCTTCCGCAGCCGCGCCGAGCAGGCCGACAGCGCGCGGTGGGAACGACTCGGCATCACCCCGCTCTATGCCGACACGTTCGCCGACGTGGCCCAGTTCGTCCACGAGGTCGCCTATCGCCGGGAGTGCGGGCGGCGCACGTACCTGCCCCTCCCCGACCGCGTCGCCGACTGGTTCGCCGTCGAGGCGGAGGAGGGCTCGCTCTACGGCGCCGAGGACGAGGGCTACCAGGAGGTGCAGCAACTGCTGCAGGAGGCGCTCGAGGGGCTTATCGACGACGTGCGCACCCTGCTCGCCCACGAGGGCGTCGACACCCGCTCAGAGCGCATCGGCCTGGCCCTGTGGGCGCTGCACCCACCCGAGCCGGGCGGGATGGAGGAGCGGGCGACCATTCTCGCCTCCTCCGACCGCGTGATGACGTCGGTCGACAGCATCGCCCCGGTCCCACTCGAGGACTGGTCGGGGTTCACGGGCGTCAAGGCCATCTGCCGCGGCGTGCCCCTCGAAGAGGAGAAGGACACCTACGCGAGCCGCTGGCGGTTCGTCCTCGGCTTCCCCGTCTACAGCGACAGCCCGCGCATGCCCCTCGGCGCCCTGACCGTCGCCACGATGACCCCCGCTCCCGACACCGCGCTGGCCGGCTTACCCGCCCGGGTCGCCAACGCCCTCAACGAACTGGTCGTGCGCAGCGCCCGCACCCTGCTGAACATCTCCGCCCTCGACCCCGACTCGGTTTGATCCGCGCCATTGGGGCTCACAGACCCCTCTTCTGCGAACTAAAGCGAAGGCGCGGCGGGATGGCGGCGGGAGGCGACGGCGCGGCGGATGGCGAGAGCGGCGCGGCGGACGTGGTCGACGCGGCCGTTCACCGACCGGCGCGCCGCCGCCGCCGACTGGGGCTCGACGTGGTAGACGCGCAGCCCCGGCGCCAATTCCCGTGTGACCACCGGCTTGGAACCCTGTTCCATCACCACTGAGGATACCCAACCCCGGTTGCTCCGACCCGGAACCCACGTACTCTGTCGCCCGATGGCAGGAGTGGGGTTACTGATCCGTCTCGAGGGACTGGTGCCGCCGCCCGACTACCCGGTCGGGGGCGACGGCGACTGGAAGCGGTTCTGGAGCGTCAACGGCTTCAAGCCGCCCGAGGATTACACGATGCTCGTCCGCGAGTACGGCGTCGGCACCTTCGCCGGCTGGCTCCGGATGATCCAGCCCTTCGACCACTCACGCCCGTTCGTCGAACTGGCCCAGGCGTCGGCCCGCAAGCTGGCGCCCAGCCCGGGCCAGCCCGTGTGGCCCGACCCTGGGGGCT
>JBOGIC010000335.1:0-2529 GCA_050744985.1 Acidimicrobiales bacterium | reverse complement strand
CGCTCACCCCCGACGTCCTGCCCGACTGGACCATCGACGCGTCCCTGATCGGGTGGCTCGACTCCCTCGGGCGCTGACGCTGACCCTTCCGGGATTATGCGGACAACCACACCCCCTGCAGCGCCTTCACCAGGGAAAAACACGCGACAGGGCGCATAACCCCGCCGTCTACAGAATGGCGGAGGTCGTGCAGGCGGATCGAAGGCAGGTGGGCCTTGGCGATGGCCCAGTCGAAGGTCCGGCGGACGTTGTGGGGATCGAGCATCCCGCCGACGACCGAGGTGAATACCAACCCACTCTCTCGCCACGCTGGGCCGGCCGACAGCTGCTCTGCGGCCTTGCGTTTCCGCTGGCTCCGGAGGGCGGCCAATACCGGCCCGTCGAGATGGACGACTCGCCGGCTTTCCGGCGTCTTTGGCTCGGATAGCGCGGGCTTGTTGCCGACAACGACGACGGTGCTCACGACTGCCAGACGGCTCCGGGCGAAGTCGATCGCCTCCCAGCGGAGCCCGAGAGCCTCGCTCCGACGCATCCCGGTGCCGAGCATCAACACCCACAGCGCCGACAGCCGATCGTCCTTCGTCGCGTTGAGGAAGCGGCGCGCCTCCTCCGCCGTCCACGTGGTCATCTCCCGACGGACCTGCCGCGGCAGGTCGAGCTTCAGCGCGGCCGGGTTCCCCGGCATCAAGCGCCACAGCGCCGCCCGGCCGAGGGCGAGGTGCAACACCGTGTGTGCCAGTTTCACCGAGCGAGGGCTGAGACCGCCCTGCCCGTTGGCCCGGCCGGACTCCGACAGGTCGGCGTACAGCCTCTGCAGGACCTGCGGCGTCACCGCCTGCAATCTGATACCACCGATGCGGGGCACGATCCAGAGACGGATCGCCGTCTCGTAGCCCGCCACGGTCGTCGGCCGGAGCGACGGTGCGGCCGACGCCAGCCAGTCGTCCAAATACGCCGCCAGCGTCTGCCGGCTCGGCTCCAGAACCGTGCCCTTCTGGACGTCGGTCAGCAGCGCGGCGAGCGCGGCCTCGGCTTCCTTACGAGTCCGGAAGCCGCCCTTCTTGCGCTGCCGCCGCCGGCCGTCGCCGCCCGGAGGGAGGTCGACGACGTAACTCCACGACTCGCCTCGCCGGAAGACCCGCCCTCGCACAAGCACCACGGTACCCGCGGGCTACGACAAATTCCGTGACCATTTCGTGACCATCTGTGACCACGAAGGTCCGGTGGTCAAAGGGCCACCCCCTCTGACCAGTTCCTCCGCTGTCGGGCTGGCCGGATTTGAACCGGCGACCCCTTGACCCCCAGTCAAGTGCGCTAACCAAGCTGCGCCACAGCCCGTACAGCGAGGAGTCTACGCGACGGATTCACATGCTCAGCGAGGGTTTGGGGGAAGAATCCCGGCATGGTCAACAGCAGGCGGGTTCGTTGGGTGCGTACGGCCGTAGCCGGCGCCGTCGCGTCAGTGTCGTTGGTGTTCGTGGCCGGACCGGCCGATGCGGGTGGGCCGCCACCCCGCCAGGGCGGGAGCCTGCTCGACCTACTGAATGTGCTGCGCGGTGGACAGCAGACACCACCGCCGCAGGTCAGCACGCCGCCGACCACGGCGGCGCGGACGACCGCGCCGCCCACTACCGCGGCCTCGTCCGCCACGACGGCGACCACCGCCCCGGGCGGCACGATCAGCGGCACGCTCGAGGCCGGTTCGAAGGGGCCGCAGGTGCGCACGCTCGAGGCGCGCCTCGACACGCTGCACTATTTCGTCGGGCCGATCGACGAAACCTACGACGAGCAGACGGCCCAGGCCGTGATGGCCTTCCAGAAGGTCAACGGCATGAACCGCACGGGCAAGCTCGACCAGAGCACGTGGAGCTCGATCACCACCGCCAAGGACCCGGCACCGCTCGTGTCCGGCGGCGGGCACCGGGTGGAGGTCGACATCGCCCGCCAGGCGTTGTTCCTCTACGAGGGCGGCAAGCTGTCGAAGATCCTGCCCGTGTCGAGCGGGAACGGCGAGGACTACTGCGAGGGCGGAAGCTGCGGCACAGCCAACACGCCGAGGGGTGACTTCAAGATCTACCGGCAGGGCACCGGCTGGGAGTACGGCCCCCTCGGCGGCCTCTACAACCCGCAGTACTTCGTGGGCGGCTACGCGATCCACGGCTCGTTGTCCGTGCCCGCCGAGCCGGCGTCGCACGGCTGCATCCGCATCCCGATGGGCGCCGCCGACTGGTTCCCGGAGCATGTCTCCAACGGCACGCCGGTGCACGTGCGGGGCTGATCCCGCCCTCAGAACTTGCCGATGACCCACACGATGCCCTGAATCAACCGCCAGCCGAGGTAGATCACCACGGCCACGATCAGGAGCTTGAAGTGCCAGGGCACCTTGTGCGGTTCGCCGATGACGGTGCCGCACTCGGGGCAGGCGCCCTCGCCGTCGAGCGCCTCCGGCGCGTGGAACTCGCTACAGGTCTCGCACCAGGGCACGCGTCAGGACTTGCGGATGGCGAGGATGGCGACGTCGTCGCGCAG
>JBOGIC010000334.1:0-4283 GCA_050744985.1 Acidimicrobiales bacterium | reverse complement strand
CGACCAGTTCCGGGGCAGGACGGCGGCCCGAAGGTTCCCCCGCCGGGGCGGCGTCGCTTAGGCTCCGGCCGGACGCCGGTACAGAGGAGCGGGCATGCCTGGGGCGGTGATTCGGTGGGCGGAGGCGCAGCGAGCCGGCGCGACCAAGCTGCTGATCATTCCCCTCATCACCCTCCTGCTCGCCACCGGGCTGCTGATGGCCCGCACCGTCAAGAGCCAGGCCACCGGTGGCCCGTTGGCCCTGCTCGGCATCGACGCCGAGGACGGCGGCCCCGGCGGGCACGGCCCCGTCTCGGCGTACTCCACCCTTGTCCAGACCATGCTCGGCCAGGTGATGAACGGGGGCAGTGGAGTGCTGGTCATCGGCGGTGGGAAGTTCCCCGGCGTCCCCGACGACGTGACGGCATTCTGGGACGCGGTCGCGGCCGAGCCCCCAGGCTTCAGCCACACGTTCGTCAACGGCGCCGCCAACATCACGGCCCAGTCCTTCGCCGGCTTCGCCATGCTCGTCGTGGTCAGCGGTGACACCGAGACCCCCTTCGGCGGGCTGACGACGGACGAGAACAATGCCCTCATCGGGCGCTCAGCCGACATCGAGAGCTTCATCAACGGCGGCGGTGCCCTCGCCGGCTTCGACCAGTTCGGCTTCGCCAGCCCCTATGCCTACCTGGGGCCGATCGGCACCTTCGCGGTGAACACCGCGCTCAACTACCAGGCCATCACGCCGACTCCCGAGGGCATCGCGCTCGGGATCACCGACGCCATGGACGTGTGCTGCTGGCACACCGAGTTCACCGCGTACCCCGGGTTCCTGGATGTCCTCGCCATCAACGACGTGTCCGGGCTCGCGGCCGCAGTCGGAGGGCAAATGGTCACCACCACCACGACGACCACGTCGACGTCGACCTCTTCGTCATCGACGTCTTCGACATCGTCGACGAGCTCCACCTCGACGCCGACGACGTCGACGAGCACCTCCAGCTCGACGACGACGACGAGCACCTCCTCGACGTCGACCTCGTCGACCTCGTCGACGTCCACGTCGACGACCCGGCCCATCATCCCGACGTCGCTGACCACGTCGACGACGGGGGCGACGACCTCGACGACAAGGCCGACCACGCCGACGACGATGCCCCCGGCCCCGCGGATGCCGGGGGGCCCGCGCTTTACCGGCTGAGCCGGCCGTTCTTGCCCGCGGCCGCCACGGGCTGGACCGGGCGGGGCTGCTCGATCTCGTCGGGGTAGACGCTGTGGGCAACGGCTTCCTCGTAGGTGATCTGGCCCCGGGCCACCAGGTCGGAGAGCGACATCTCCAGCGTCATCATCCCCTGGCGCTGGCCAGTGAGGATCACGTTGCGGATCTGGCGCGTCTTGCCTTCCTTGATGAGGTTGCGCACGGCGTGGTTGGCGATGAGCACCTCGAAGGCGGCGACCCGGCCGCCGCCGACGCGGGGGATGAGGCGCTGGGACACCACCGCGGCCAGCGTGCTCGACAGCTGGATGCGCACCTGGGCCTGGCTCTCGGCCGGGAATACGTCGACAATGCGGTCGAGGGACTGGGCGGCGTCGTTGGTGTGCAGCGTGGCGAACACCAGGTGGCCGGTCTCGGCGATGGTCAGGGTGGTGGAGATGCTCTCCGGGTCGCGCATCTCGCCGACGAGCAGCACGTCGGGGTCCTCGCGGAGCGCCGAGCGCAAGGCCCGCGGGAACGAGTGGCTGTCCGAGCCGATCTCCCGCTGGCTGATGGCGGCCTGATTACGCATGTGGACGTACTCGATCGGGTCCTCGAGGGTGACGATGTGGCAGGGCCGCGTCTGGTTGATGCGGTCGATCACCGAGGCGATCGTCGTGGTCTTGCCCGAGCCCGTCGGGCCGGTCACGAGGACGAAGCCCTGCGGCATGCGGGGGAACGTCTCGATGATCGGCGCCAGTCCCAACTCGGCAAAGGTCGGGATGGCGGTCGGGATGAGCCGAAGGCTCACAGCGATGTTGCCGCGGGTGTGGAAGGCGTTGCCGCGGAAGCGGGCGAGGTCCTGCCACTGGAACGAGAAGTCGGCTTCCTTGTCGTGCGTGAGGATCTCGAGCTGGCGCGGAGAGAGCAGCGCCTCGGCGATCTGCTCGGTCTCCTTCGGCTCCAGCTCGATCTTGGCGTCGAGGGGCTGCATGGCCCCGTCGATGCGAGCGAGAGGCGGCGCACCCGCCGTAAACAGCAGGTCGGTGCCACCCAGGTTCCAAAGCGTGGTCAGGCATCTCTCGATGAACGAAGTGGCGACGTGCGGCACCGGGGTCTCCTTGAGAAGTAGGAGGGGAGGCCCGCCGCCGGGCTGGGCCTCCCCTCAGTGGTCAAATCGCCTACGCCGGCGGGATGCCGAACGTGCCGCACTTCCCGCCACCCGCAGCGGCGATCGTGTAGCCCGTGGCCGTCGCCGTGATGTCGTAGTTCGGCGATTCCGTGGCGAGGAACTTGTCGGCCTTCAGGGTGGTCTCGTTAGCCCAGGTGCCGAAGCCGGGGTCCGCGTAGTGCGCCTCGACGGCGGTCACCAGCGTGTTGTAGTCCGCCTTGCATGCCGACTTCTGGCCCTTGTCGGTGAGCCCCGCCAGGGAGAACACGACAACGGCGGCCAGGATCGCCAGGATGACGATGACCATGAGCAGCTCGATCAGAGTGAAACCAGACTCTTCCTTCCGGTTCACCCGCTTCACCAGTTTCTGGAACATTTGTATCTTTCCTCCGGATGGTTGTCGTTACTGAACTCGCCACGACCGCAGCGTTGCGGTATGTGCCGGATCGTTGGCGATCTTCACGACCGCCCGTTGGACGGTCGCGATCTCTCCCGCGTCGCCCGAACGGGCGGTGGCGGTGAGAAGGAGGGTGCGACGGCCCTGCGCGGTCACTGCCGCGAGGCCCGTCGTACCGGCGTGAACTGTGAGCTTGGAGGCGACGACGCCGGCCATGAGCGGCGCGGCTGCTCGGGTGTACAGGGTCACCGGCGCCGCGGGGGCGTAGACGAGGCCGTGGATCGCGGGCGCCACCGTCGCGGCAGCGAGGTTCAGTACCTGGCCCGAGGGTGAGGTGGTCCACGGTGTGTACCCCTTGGCCACATCGGCTGTGGTGGCAGCCACGATCGAGAGCCCGGGCGTGATGGTGTCGCCACCGGTCCGGCTGAACAGCTCGATGGAGGTGCTTCCCGTGGTGTCGAAACCGGTCAGCGACGAGTTGCCGCCGAAGACGAACAGCACGCCCGAGCCCGCAGCCGCCCGGCTCAGTGGCCCCGCGGTCGTGTCGTTCGGGCACGACCGGTCGAGGACCGCCGGTGTCTCGCTGCCACGATGTCCCCCGAGCATGATGCCGTTGGCCACGCTGAGATAAACCGTCTGGGACGGGACGCCCCGGAAGTAGTAGACGCCGGTCTCGAAGTAGTTGTTGCCGAGCACGTCGAGGTTCGCGTCGTAGTAGCCCGGGTGGTACACCTTCCAGTTCGAGCCGTCCGCGCAGGTGTAGGTCTCGAAACCGCCCGGCGTGGTCGGAGCATTCGGCAGCGTGATGGTCGGCGGGCTGGTCGCCGAGGGCAAGGTCGGGTTGGACGCGGTGCACGACCACACGTCGGGGTCGCCGATGGTCGGCTGTGCGGGTTGGGCGCCGTAGAGGGCGCAGTTGGTGGTGAGATCGCCCTGGGTGATGGCGACGTTCCGCGTGAGGTTGAGGTTCCCCGCGGCGTACACATCGCCTCCGGTGATCGCGATCGCACCGGCCGCGGCGCCGGCGGGCGCATCGGCGACGAGCGCGTTGTTCGCCGGGGTCGTATTGGTTCCCGTCTGGATCACGGCCCACTGCTGAGCGGCGGGCGAGGCGAGCGCACCGGCGATGACCTCACAGGTCACTTCGACCGTCATGTCGTTGATGTCCAGGCTGCTCGTCAGGACCTGGGTGCCGACCGACGAGTCGGGGCACGCCGCCGCGTTAGTGCGCGTCTGCTGGACGCCCCACTCGATCCCGGCGTCGGCGACGAAGAGCTTGTCCGTCCGCTTCCGCGCACCTTGAGTGGTCCGCAGGTTGGTGACGGATTCCGACAAGAGGGCCGCGATGATCAGACCGATGAGCGAGACGAAGACGAGCGCCATGACCAGGGCCGAGCCCTCTTCGGTGCGACGGCGGCACAGGAGCCGGTTCATGCCGTCCTCCTCGTGCCTGTGACCGTGTAGGTCGTGGCGAGCAGATCCGTGACGGTGATCGACACCTGCGTCGGTGTCTGCGCCGCCTGGGCGAAGGGAGCGACGAG
>JBOGIC010000333.1:0-4562 GCA_050744985.1 Acidimicrobiales bacterium | reverse complement strand
AGACCAGTTCGATGAGCCGCGGGGGTTGGTCGGACCCGGCGGCCACGCCCAACAGGCCCCCGAGGCGCTCGGCGACGATCGCGTTCTCGTCGAGGACGGTGAGCGCCAGCCCTTCGCGTTCGGCCATCTCGGCGGCGACGTCGGCCAGCCGCTGCGGCGTGAGAGTGCCGGCCGGCTCGTTCACGAGATCCCGCGCCATGGCCACGGCGGCGGCCAGGCGAGCACCGCGCTCGAGGCCGAGCCGCGCCCCGTCGCCGGTGCCCACGACGGCCAGCGACTCGATCCGGCATGCCTTGGGGTCGGACTTGTACCGCGTGAACCGGTAGCCGGCCAGGCGCGCCCCCTCGGCCACTGCCTGGGCCGCTTCCCCGGCACCGAGCCCGTCCGGCATGGCGGCGAGGATCGTCGTGGCCACGCGGGCGTCCTTCCAGGCCGCTCGCACCACGCACGCCGCCGCCTTCCGCAACGCCTCGGCGTCGACCTTCTCGGGCGGGCCGAGGCCGACGGCCACCACGGTGACGCCGTCGGTGGACGGCACGACCATCGTCTCGCCGACCTTGGCCTCGAACCCGCGCCGCTCGAGATAGCCCGTGTCCACATCGGCCGCGGGCGCATTGAGCCCGGTCACGGCGTTCGGGCCACGCAGGCCGGCGAACACCGGCACGCCCACGACGGTGACGTCGTCGGGCACGGTGTCGGTCAGCGTCAGCTCGATGGTCACGGGCGCTCCTCGTCGGGGGCAGGGCGGGCAGGCAGGGCTCTATCTTCCTGCCAACGGGCAAGGGTCCAGCACAAGTCCGACAGCCGGTTCAGGTAGGGGCCGACCTGCGACCCTTCGACGTTGACGACCAAGGCGTGGCGTTCCGCCCGACGTACCACGGTACGCGCCAGATCCAGCTGGGCGGCGACGACGGTCTGGCCGGGGACGACGAACTCCTTCGGCGGTTCGAAGCGCGCCGTGACGTCGTCGATCAACTCCTCGAGCCTGGTGACCATCTCCCGGGTGACGATCGCGGGCAGGGCGTCGCGGTGCTCGGGGGCCGTCGCCAACTCGGACATGAGCACCCAGAGGTCGCGCTCGACGGCGACGAGGATGCCATCGAGCTCGGAGCCCCGTGCCCCCTGCGCCCGGGCCAGCCCCAGCGCCGCCTGCGCCTCGTCGACATCGCCGCACGCGTCGATCCGCGGCGCGTCCTTACGGACGCGGCCACCGTGGTACAGGCCGGTGGTGCCGTCGTCGCCGCGGCGGGTGTAGATCCGCAGCGGGCGGCCTGCGTGGCCCGAACGCCCTGCGCTGCTCAGCGCGAAGGGGCGGGCGCGAGGGCGCGCTCAGGGCGCAGCGCCGCGTGGTGCGCCATGCGCGCGCGATGGCGCCGGTTGTGCGCCAGCAGGGCGATGTAGGCGATGAACAGGTTCACCAGGAACAGGAACAGGATCCAGACGCTGCGCAGCGACGGTATGAAGCCCAGCACGCCCGAGCCGATCATGGCGCCGAGCAGCCCACCGAGGACGTCCCGGCGGCGCTTGGTCGGGTTCGTGGGCCGGGCCAGCAGGGTCATCGGGCGGGGTGCCGGCCGGGGCCTCGGCGCCGCCGGTTGCCCGGTGTCGCGCCCGACAACGGCCTTGCGGCCCAAGGCTCCCATCTGGCGGGAGAAGCTGTCGATGAACTCGGCGCGGCGTTCGGCTCGGGCCCGCAACAGCGGAGGCACGAGGACTGCCGCCCACAGCAAACCCAGTACGACGAACACGGACATCCAGGTCATTCCCCCCGGTCGACCAGGGGTTTCCTACCAGTTTCGACCGCTATTGCACAAGCTGGGCCCGGTCCGACCCCACGCGCAAACGGCAGAGTCCCCCGCGGAGACGGCATTAGCCTGGCGGGATGGTGCCTTCGTACCTCGACGCCGTACGCGAGCGCGTCGTCATCTACGACGGCGCCACGGGCACCAACCTGCAGGTGCGCAACCTCACGGCCGAGGACTACGGCGGCGCCACCTTCGAGGGCTGCACCGACATCCTCGTCGCCACGCGGCCCGACGTCGTCGCCGACCTGCACCGATCGTTCCTCGAGGTCGGCTCGGAAGTCGTCGAGACCAACACGTTCGGGGCGCTGCCGATCACCCTCAACGAGTACGGCATCGCCCACCGGGCCCACGAGCTCAACGTCGCCGGCGCCCGCATCGCTCGCGAGGTGGCGAGCGGCTACGGCGCGTGGGTGGCGGGCTCGATCGGCCCCGGCACGAAGTTGCCCTCGCTCGGCCACATCGGCTTCGTCGACCTGCGCGACGCCTACGAGGTCCAGGCCCGGGGGCTGCTCGAGGGGGGCGTCGACCTGCTCCTGGTGGAAACGGTCTACGACCTCCTGCAGGCCAAGGCGGCGCTCATCGCGTGCCGCCGGGCCATGTCCGCCACCGGCCGGGAGGTGCCGCTGCAGGTCCAGGTCACGATCGAGCTGACCGGTCGGATGCTGCCCGGTACCGAGATCGGCGCCGCCCTGACCACGCTCGAAGCCCTGCGGCCCGATGTCATCGGGCTCAACTGCGCCACCGGCCCGACCGAGATGCACGAGCACCTGCGGCACCTCTCCCAGCACTGCCGCGTGCCGATCTCGTGCCTGCCCAACGCCGGCCTGCCGTCGGTCGTCGACGGCAAGATGCACTACGACCTCACGCCCGACCAGCTCGCCGAGCACCATGCCGCCTTCATCACCGAGCTGGGTGTCAGCGTCGTGGGCGGCTGCTGCGGAACCACGCCCGAGCACCTGCGGGCGGTGGTCGAACGGTGCCGCAACCTCGAACCGGCGCGTCGCGAGCCGGTGCACGAGCCGGGTGCGGCGTCGATCTACACGGCCGTGCCGTTCCACCAGGACGTGTCGTTCCTCGTCGTGGGCGAGCGCACCAACGCCAACGGGTCGAAGAAGTTCCGCGAGGCCATGCTGGCCGACGACTGGGACACCTGCGTGGCGATGGGCCGCGACCAGTTGAAGGAGGGTGCCCACCTCATCGACGTGTGCGTCGACTACACCGGCGAGGACGGCGTGTCCGACATGGACGAGATCGTCCGCCGCTTCGCGACCCAGGTGAGCGTGCCTCTCGTGCTCGACTCCACCGAGCCCGAGGTCATCGAGAAGGGCCTGCAGTGGATCGGCGGCAAGCCCGTGCTCAACTCGGTCAACCTCGAAGACGGCGACGGGCCCGGCACCCGCCTCGACTCGTTCCTCACCCTCGCGCGCGAGTACGGCGCCGCCGTCGTGTGCACGTGCATCGACCAGGAGGGCCAGGCCCGCAGCGCCGAGTGGAAGTTCCGGGCGGCCAAGGCCATCCACGACCTGGCCGTCGAACGTTACGGGGTCGAACCGTCCGATCTGCTGTTCGACACCCTCGCCCTGCCGCTGACGACGGGCATGGAGGAGAGCCGCCGCGACGGCATCGAGACGATCGAAGGCATCCGGAGGATCAAGGCCGACCTCCCGGGCGTCCACACCATCCTGGGCCTGTCGAACGTGTCGTTCGGCATAAACCCGGCGGCGCGCCACGTGCTCAATTCGGTGTTCCTCCACGAGTGCATCGAGGCCGGGCTCGATGCCGCCATCGTGCACGCCGGTCGCATCATGCCGCTGTCCAAGATCCCTGAGCGCCAGCGCGAGGTCTGCCTCGACCTCGTCTACGACCGGCGCCGGCCGGGCTACGACCCGCTGCAGGAGCTCATCGGGATGTTCGAGGGCGTGAGCGCGACTGCACTGGTCAAGGAGGACCGCAGTGGATGGACGGTCGAGGAGCGGCTGAAGCAGCGCATCATCGACGGCGACCGCGACGGCTTGGAGGCCGATCTCGACAACGCGCTCGAGACGACGCCGGCGCTCGGCATCGTCAACGACACCCTGCTGGCGGGCATGAAGGTGGTCGGCGACCTGTTCGCCTCGGGCGAGATGCAGTTGCCGTTCGTGCTGCAGTCGGCCGAATGCATGAAGACGGCCGTCGCCTATCTCGAACCGCACATGGAGAAGTCCGACCAGGGCGGCAAGGGCCGTATCGTGCTCGCCACCGTGAAGGGCGACGTGCACGACATCGGCAAGAACCTCGTCGACATCATCCTCACCAACAACGGCTACGAGGTGCACAACCTCGGCATCAAGGTCTCCCTGGCCGAGATGGTCGCCAAGTTCGAGGAGGTCGAGGCCGACGCCATCGGCATGAGCGGCCTGCTCGTCAAGAGCACGCTGATCATGCGCGAGAATCTCGAGGAGCTGAACCGCCGCGGGTTGGCGGAGGTGCCCGTGCTCCTCGGCGGCGCCGCCCTCACGCGCCGCTACGTCGAGCACGACCTGCGCCAGGTGTACGACGGGCGCGTCTTCTACGGCAAGGACGCGTTCGAAGGCCTGCGCACGATCGAGCGGCTGATGACGCTCAAGCGCACGGGCGACGACGACCCCGACTTCGGCCGCGAGCTGATGGCGGCACGGCCCACGTCGAGCCAGCGCGCCGTCACCGACCCTTCGGAGCTGCCGGCGCGGTCACCCGAGGTCGAGAGCGACAACCCGGTCTACGTGCCACCGTTCACCG
>JBOGIC010000332.1:0-2041 GCA_050744985.1 Acidimicrobiales bacterium | reverse complement strand
GTCCGATCTCAAACCCGGGCAACTGCCCGACCGCGGCCACCGCCTCCTCGGCCAAGGCGAGCACGTCGACGCACCGGACGGGGTGAGGGTGGGCGAGTTCTACGCCACGGCGTTCGGGCTCGACTCCGCCGGCCGGGCCGGGCCCGACGGGCAGGCGACGCTGGAGCTGCACACCTTCAACCTCGACGGCGGCTCGATCATCGGCACCGGCACGGCCCGGGCCGCGCTCGATGCGACAGACACCTTCGCCATCGTCGGCGGCACCGGCCGCTACGTCGGGGCGCGGGGCAGCTACACGGCCGTGCAGCAGCCGCACGAGCTGGGCGGGGACGGCACCGCCACGTTCACCCTCACCCTCATCACCGAGGAGGCCCTCGATGGCAACCGTTGACTACTTCCTCAAGATCGACGGCGTCGACGGTGAGAGCACCGATGACAAGCACAAGGGCGAGTTGGAGATCGAGAGCTTCAGCTGGGGGCTTTCCAACTCGGGCTCGGCCGCCCACGGCGGTGGTGGCGGAGCCGGCAAGGCCGCGTTCCAGGACTTCTCGTTCGTGACGCCGATCAGCAAGGCGTCGCCGAAGCTCTTCCTGGCGTGCGCCTCGGGTGAGCACATCAAGCAGGCGTACCTCACCGCCCGCAAGGCCGGCAAGGACCAGCAGGACTTCTACAAGGTGACCCTCACCGACGTGCTGGTGTCGAGCTACCAGCAGGGTGGCGCCGAGAGCAGCGACGTCGTTCCGACCGACCAGGTGTCGTTCAACTTCAGCAAGATCGAGGTCGAGTACAAGCCCCAGAGGGCGGACGGCAGCCTGGACGCGCCGGTCAAGGCCGGCTGGGACGTCAAGGCCAACACGAAGGTCTGAGGATCGGCCGGCGCCTCACATCGAGGCGACGGTCGGCACCAGAAAGCCGCGTTCGACCAGCCGGCGCACGATCGCCGGCCAGATCGGCGTGACGTCGGCTGCTTCGGTCCCCAACGAACCGGCCAGGTCCTCGAGCAGCTCGGCCATCGTGCGCGAGCCGTCGCAGCGGGCCAGCAGGTCGGCGCCGTCGCCGTCGATGCCGCCGGCCCAGTGGAGGCCGGTCGTCCGGCGCAACTGGTTCGCCTCCGGGTCCCAGGCGTCGAGGCCCGGGCGCAGGTACTGGTCGAGGCGAACATCGGGTGCCAGCCGGAACCTCGCCGCGAGCAGCGCCCGGTCGTCGGTGTGCGCCGCCAGGAAGTCCTGGCTCTCGAACGCCTGGGCCAGGTCAGGACCGGCCGGATAGCTCATGGCGTCGGGCGAGTCGTCGGCCCGGAACCATTGAGCCCCGGCGCCGGTCGATCGCCGCATGGTGACGAGCCCGCTGTCGATGGCCACGACGGCGAGGTTCCGGTAGTAGTCCATCCAGGCGTCGAACGAGCGGGCGAACCCGGCGTCACCCTCCTCCGTCTCGATCCAGACGGCGGCGTACTCGTCGGGCGGTGTCGAGCCCCGGCGCAGCACCCAGGCGTCACAGCCGGTGCCCTCGAACCACGGCTCCACGTGATCGCGCCAGTCCTGGCCCGCCTCGACCGTCCAGTTGGCGAGGAATTGGCAGTACCCCCCCGGCCGCAGGAACCGGCCGGCGTCACGGGCGATGGTGCGGCACACCTCGTCGCCGGTCCGCCCGCTGTGGAGGAAGTAGTAGACGTGATCGGGCGAGATGATGAACGGCGGGTTCGACACGATCAGGTCGAACTGCTCGCCCTCCACCGGCTCGAACAGGTCACCCTCCCGGCACTCCATGTGGGGCATGCCGTTGAGCGCGGCGTTGAACGACGCCATCGCGACGGCGCGAGGGTTGCGGTCGGTCGCCACCACCCGCTCGCTGTGCTGCGCGGCCACGAGGGCTTGGAAGCCCGAGCCGGTGCCGATGTCGAGCGCGGCGGCGTTGGGCCGCCGGATGGTGAGCCCGGCGAGGGTGAGGGTGCTGGCGCTGATGCCCATGACGTAGTCGGGCGCCAGCGCGGCCCCTCCCCTCCGGTGGAAGTCGAAGGCGACCACCAGCCCCTGGTAAC
>JBOGIC010000331.1:0-1875 GCA_050744985.1 Acidimicrobiales bacterium | reverse complement strand
TGGGAAGGGAAGGTGGGTAGGTCTTGCCCGTGCCTCCCGACAACCGCCCCGCCGTGCTCTTCGACGTCGACGGGACGCTCGTCGACACCAACTGGTTCCACGCGCTGGCGTGGTGGTACGCGATCGGCAAGGCGGGCGAGCTCGTGCCGGTGAGCCGGATCCATCCGCTGATCGGGATGGGAGGCGAGGAGCTGCTCGAGACGATCTTCGGGGAACCCCGACCGGACCTGAAGGGCAAGAACGGACCGGAGTACCAGCGGTTCATGGGCGACATCGCGGCGTTCCCGGGGGCGGGCGACCTGCTGCGGGCCGTCAAGACACGAGGCGCGCGGGTCGTGCTGTGCACGTCGTCGAAGCAGGAGCATCTCGACCCCGCGCTCGACGCCCTGGCCGCCGAGGATGCGATCGACGACGTCGTCAACGCCGACGATGTCGACGAGGCCAAACCCGAACCGGACGTGTTCGCCGCCGGCCTGAAGAAGCTGGGCCTCGACCCCGACAACTGCATCGTGGTCGGAGACACCAAGTGGGACATCGAGGCCGCCGCCAAGCTCGACATCGACACCGTGTGCGTGCTGACCGGCGGCTCGACCCGCGAGCAGTTGCTCGAAGCGGGGGCGGTGGCGGTCTACGAAGACGTGGCCGACCTGCTTGCCCACCTGGACGACAGCCCGGTGGGCAAGCTGATCAGCAGATAGACAACAGCGTCAGTCCGGCTCGGGGCCGTCGCCGTTGGGCTGGTACCGCGTGCCGTGCGGCGTCTCGGCGGCGTAGGAGTCCATCGTGTAGAGGATGTGACGGTCGTTGGACTCGGTGCGGTGCAGACGGAAGCCGGGCTCCACCTTGGGCCGGTTGACGATGAACGACAGCGCCGTGGTCTGCTTGGTGTACCGGGCGTTGTAGGCGCTGACCTTGATGTAGTGGTTCGGGAACGCCTCCCGGCACTTCTTGACCTCTTCGAACGCCGCGGAGGCGTCCTTGGTGTCGAACATCGGCAGGCCCCACATCTCCCACAATGTGTTGCGAGGATGAGGGTCGTCGGTGTACTCGACCGAGACCGCCCACTCGTTGTCGATCATGTACTGGATCTGGGCCTTGATCTCGTCATCGGTGAGATCGGGCAGCCAGGAGAACGTTCCCTGACGGAGTCTCATGGATCCTTCCTCAGCTCGTCGGCGTCGGGGTGACGTCGGCCGTGTCGGTGGACTCGTAGTTGAACTGGATCTCGCCCCAAATATCGAGGGCGGCCTGCAGCGACGGGTAGTTCTTGGCCGTCTTCTTGAGGATCTCCTCGCCGTGCTTGAGGTAGTCGACGCCCTCGTTGCGGGCCTTGATCATGGCCTCGACGGCGACGCGGTTGCACTCGGCGCCGGCCTCGATGCCCATCGGGTGGCCGATGGAACCGCCACCGAACTGCAGCACGACGTCCTCGCCCAGGTAGTGGAGCAACTGGTGCGCCTGGCCGGCGTGGATGCCGCCCGACGCGACGGGCATGACGCCCGGCATCGACGCCCACCACTGGTCGAAGAAGATGCCGTTCTGCTGGTTCTCGGGGACGAAGTCGTCGAGCAGGGTGTCGTAGTAGCCCTTGATCATGTTGGGGTCGCCCTCGAGCTTGCCCACCACGGTGCCGGCGTGGATGTGGTCGACGCCCGCCATCCGCATCCACTTGGAGATCACGCGGAAGCTCACACCGTGGTTCTTCTGGCGTGTGTAGGTCGCGTGGCCGGCCCGGTGCATGTGCAGGATGCAGCCGTTGGCCCGGGCCCACTTGGCCATGGACTGGACGGCCGTGTAGCCGATGGTGAGGTCGATCATGATGATGATCGAGCCGATCTCCTTGGCGAACTCGGCCCGCTCGTACATGTCTTCCAT
>JBOGIC010000330.1:0-3029 GCA_050744985.1 Acidimicrobiales bacterium | reverse complement strand
CCCTCGTACCGGAGCGCGGTGCTCACGAGATCGGTGATGTTCGGCTCGTCGTCGACCACGAGGATCCGCGTCTTCGGCTGGTCCACCCGTCCATGGTGGCATCACGGCCTGTGAGTTGCCTGTGAAGGTGCTGTGCCTACCGCGAGTGGCGCGTGTAGGCGACGGCCGCGAGACCCAGCGCGACAACAGCCGCGAGGAGTCCGGCCAACGTCGCCCACGCCGGCCGCACCTGGGCGGATTCGGCCTCCGAGGCCTCGAACACGACGTGCGGGCGCACGGCGAACTTCACCTCGGCCGCCGCCCGCCGGCCGGGCCCGCCGTCCGCCTCGATCGTCACGGTGTGGTCGCCGGAGGTGCGAGGCGCGGGAAGGGGCACCGTCTGCACGCCGCCTTCGAGCATGACGATCGAGACCGGCGCGCTCGCGACTCCCGGCCCCTTCATGTGCACGGTGACGACCGCCGGACCGGTGACCGCGAAGTGCACCGTCGGCGGGCTCCCGACGACCCGACGCCGTGAGGTGAGCTCGGCGTCGGTGACCGCGAGCGGCTGGTCCGTGTCGTCCGGGCCGGTGACGCGGACGCCGCCGCGCTCGGTACGGATCTGCCACTCGCCGAAGGTGAGGGGCACCAGCACCGTGCCGTCGCCGGCCACGACCCGCGAGGGACGGGAGAGCGTCACGGCGGTGCGACCCCGGCCGCGGGCGAGCGCGACGCGGATCTTCGTCGCCGCCTGCTCGTCGCTCAGGGCGGTCGGGCGTAGGCCGCCGTAGTACGCGGCGGTGATCTGTGACGCACTGAGGCCGCGCTGGGCCTTGCCGTACGCGCCCCATTGGCTCATGCCGCGACCGTGGCCCCACCCCCCGCCGTCCACCACGGCCTGGTCACCCTCGGTGTCCAGGGTGAAGGTCATCGACGGGAACGGCAGGGGCAGCCCGGCGGGAGCGTCCAGCGACGCGTTCACCGCGCTGGCGAATTCGTCTGCGCCCCGGGTCCTCTCCGACGGTTCGCCGTTCTCCGGCTTGGACACGGCGACGATCGAGTCGCCGTCCCGGACGATGCGCACGAGCGTCGATCCGTCGGGCACATCGACGAACGGGGTGAAATCGGACAGCGGGAGCGTGTAGTGCCAGTGGTGAGTCGGGCTGGCCGCGTCGTCGGGATCGTCGACGGCCGGCAGGTACGCAGACCCCCCCGCCACCGAGCGCCCGCCGTTCGACCCGGAGAACATCGCCAGGATGGGCTGCCCACCGGCGAGCAGCGCCTGCCCGGCGGTGGCATCGACGGCGGCGGCCCACCGCTGGCCGCCGTCACGCTCCTGCCCGAAGAGGCCCATGTAGAACTGGCACGCGTCGTCGGGGCAGATCTCGCCGCGACTTCTCTGGATGTTGAGGCCATAGGTGCGAGCGGCGATGGCCTGGGCTTGGAGGGCGGCGGCGGGCCAGGCCGCCGGCATCTCGACGATGCCTTTCACGTAGTCCTCGAGCGGGAGCTCGTTGTAGATGCTCAAGCCGCCGGCGGCCCGCACCTCCACGGTGCCCCGGTACGCGCCCAGCCCGGGGACCTCGGCGCGCGACCCCTCAGCCTTCAACGGCTCGAAGCGCACAACCGGCGCCACCCAGCTCTCGGGCGCGTCTTGGGCGTAGACGACGGGGCCGACGGCCGTCGGCGCGATCGTGATCGCGACCAGCGCGACGAGCCTTCCCTTCTGAGCCACGCGCGAAGCGCGTAACCGTAACGGCCACGGCCCATGTTGACCACCTGACCGGCTTACCCTTGGGAGCAATGGCGACGAAGATCGACGCGAGTGTCACCGCGCTGGCCCGTCGCCTGGCGGAACTGGGCTCGTCCGGAGCGAAGGGCGACCGGGCGCCGGTCGTGCAGGCGTCGTGGTGGAGCGAGCGCATGCTCGAGTGGGCCATGTCGCACCCATCGTTCAAGACCCAGCTGTTCCGCTTCGTCGACGTCTTCCCGGCGACCGTCGACGACGACGACGTCCTCCGCCACCTCGACGAGTACTTCGCCGGGACGGACGTCCCGCGCGTGCTCGACCTGGGCCTCGGGGTCGCCGAGCACATGCCCTTCGGGCGGGCGGCGGCGGCCAGCCTGGCCCGGCGCAACATCACGCGGGTGGCCGAGCAGTTCATCGTGGGCGCCGACCCGTCGGCCGCCGTGCCCAACCTGCATCGGCTGTGGCGGCGGGGCGCGGCGGCGACGGTCGACCTGTTGGGCGAGAAGACGGCCAGCCAGGAGCAGGCCGACCGGTACGCGGCGCGGGTCGTGGAACTGCTGCGCGTACTACTCGACGGCTCGCGCCACTGGGCGCCCGACGACCACCTCGAGTTCGACGACGTCGGTGTCGTCCCGCGGGTGAACGTGAGCGTCAAGCCCACGGCGCTGGCGACCCACTACTCGCCGCTCTCCCGCGAGGAAGGCCTCACCCAGGCCAAGGCCCGCATGCGGCCCATACTCCGCCTGGCCCGGGACGAGGGCGCGTTCGTCCACTTCGACGCCGAGCACTACGACGTCAAGGACCTGACGCTGCAGCTGTTCCGCGACCTCCTGAGCGAGGACGAGTTCGCCGACCTGGAAGCCGGGGCGGTGATCCAGGCCTACCTGAAGGACGCTCGCGACGACCTGGCCGACCTCATCGCGTGGTCGGCGGGACGGGCCCGGCCGGTGACCGTGCGCCTCGTCAAGGGGGCGTACTGGGACGCCGAGACGGTGGTGGCCGAGGCCGAGGGCTGGCCCGTCCCGGTCTTCTCGCACAAGGACCAGACCGACGCCAACTACGAGCGCTGCGTGCGGTTGCTCCACGACCACCACGGCGAGGTGAAGGCCGCGTTCGGCACGCACAACCTCCGCTCGCTCGCGTACGCCGTCGAGTACGGCCGCTCCAAGGGCATCCCCGACACGGGCTACGAGATCCAACTGCTCTACGGGATGGCCGAGCCGATCCACGCCGCCGTCCGCCGGCTGGGGTTGCGCCTGCGGGTGTATGCGCCGGTCGGCGAGCTCGTGCCGGGTATGGC
>JBOGIC010000329.1:0-3036 GCA_050744985.1 Acidimicrobiales bacterium | reverse complement strand
TGCAGTTCGACGACACCGCCGCCGTCGTCGATGTCAACCCGGCCGTGGCCGGCACCCAGACGTTCACCGCGCCCGGCACCGATGCCGACGCCAACGGCGCCCGCGACATCGACCAGGCGGCGCGGGCTCTGGTGTCCGGCGGTGGCACCGGGTTCAATGCCGCCCTCACGGCCATGAACGGCGCCTTCGCCACGCAGCCGGCGGGCGAGCGCAACGTCGGGTTCTTCATCTCCGACGGGCAGGCATCCGTGACCCAAGGGGCGGGATCTCCGCTGCAGGCCGCCGTGGACGCCGGCACCATCGTGAACACGTTCTCGGTCGGCAGCAGCGCGGCGGGGTGTGACGCGTCCTCACCCCTGGCCATCATCGCCACGGCCACGGGCGGGTCGTGCACCAACGTCACCAACCCCGCGAACCTGTCCGCCGCTCTCACCGGCACCGGCGTGTCCGGGATCACCAGCCTGACGGTCCGCCTCGACAACGGCACGCCGATCACGGCCACGCTCGATGCGCTCGGCAACTGGTCGGCGACTGTGCCGTCCGTCGCTGTCGGCACCCACACGCTCAGCGCGACCGCGGTGGCGACCGACGGCACGACCGTCACGGCCGACATCCAGTTCACGGTCGCGGCGGGCGCGACGACGTCGAGCACCACCATTGCGCCTGGAGCGACGACGAGCACGACCCAGGCGGGAAGCTCGTCCACGACGACGAGCACGTCGTCGAGCACGTCGACCAGTACCTCGACGAGCACCACCACCACGCTGGCGACGACGACCACGACGACGACGACCACAATCCTCGTCCGAACGGGCTCGACGGTCGTCCCGCTGGCCGTGCTGGCCCTGCTCGCCCTCGCCCTCGGTGCCGCCCTGCGGTACGGGAGCCGGGTGACGGTCGCGCCGAGCGGTGGTGTCACTTCGGCCGCAGCTCCGCCGTGGGGCCCGGCGCAGATCGGCAAGGCCATGTGCGCCGCGCTGGCGGCCGCCGTGTTGGCTATCGCCGACCGGGTCCGCCGGCTGCGGCCATAACCCGTCGCGCCGACCACGTCCGGCCGATCGAGCGTCGGGCCAGGACGAGCATCGGCGTCACGCAGAGGTTGGCGGCGCCGATGACAGCCAGTGCGGTCAGGATCGAGTCCACCCCCTCGGCCTCGATGAGCACGGCGACGAGGACCGCTGCGTCGAGCACGCCCACCACGGAGGCGAAGGAAGCAGTCAGGTCGCGCCGGAGCTCCTCTTCCGAGGACGGCTCGGGGTGGCGCAGGCACAAGAGGCCCGTCACAAGGAGGCCCCCGAGTGCGGTGGGGACGAACGCCACCACCGCCCCGATCAGCAGACCGTAGATCCCACCCGCGAAGGCGTATACGGCGCCGCCGAAGGCCCCGCCGATCGTGCCGATCACGGTGCCGGTGGCCGCCCCGGTGAGGACGCCCCATCCCATGCACACCAGGTAGGTCCGGACCGCCCCGGGCCCCCAGCTGTACAGCAGCGCGTACGTGGCGGCGATCAGCACGCCGACCGCCCCGACGCTGACGATCGGTGCGAGGGCGCTCATCGTGCCGCCTCGAGGAGCGTGGGCCGGGCTCGCCACGTCGCGTCCACGCCGTGCATGAGAAAGGCACTGTCGGGGGTCGCCGGCAACGCGTCGAAGACGCTCGAACGCACCTCGTCCAGCTCCAGCGGTTCGATCGCCCATCGGTCGACCGTCAGCGCGACCCGGTCGAAGACGCCGACTCGAGGCGACGGCGTCAAGCCGACGGGAGCGCACCGGAAGAAGTCCGACGCCGCCTCGACGGTATCGAAGACCGAACCGGCCATGACCGTGCCGGCGCCGTGGGCGGCCAGGCGGATCTCGACCTCCCCGTCGAGGCTCGCCATCTCGATCCGATAGGCGCCGTCGTCCTCCTCGACGTGGAACCGAGCCGGATGGTGGGCCCGTCCACCCAGCGCCGCTGTCAGTCGCGACGACGTGTCGCGACGAGGGACGAAGACGCCCGCCACCGGACCTCCGGCCGTATCCCACTCGACGGCGATGCGGTGGGCGGCGTTCTCGGTCGTGATGCCCAAGCGCGCCGGCAAGCCCACCGGCCGGAGCCGGCCGAGCCGGATGAGGCATATACCGGCGACCGCGTAGCCGCCGACGATGGCGGGACGGAAAGGAGCGGGGAGGAGCGAGGCGAGGGCGTCCGGGTCGATGCGGTAGTTCACGAGGATCCGGCGCTCCAGCCTGGATCGGATCACGCGGTTCATTTGGCATCCGCCTGCCGGCGAGGGGCCCGGCGGCGCCGGAGGACGATCTGCTCCGGGCACAGCGCCGACAGGAAGCCGCCGACGCTGGTGGCAAGGCGGTCCTCGACGAGCGTGTAGTAGATGCGGTTGGCATCCCGACGCTCGGTCACGAGCCCCGCCGCCTTCAGAATCGAGAGGTGGCGGGAGACCGAGGGCCCGCTGATCGGGAACCGCGAGGCGATCTCGCCGGCCGCCATCTCGCCCTCGCCCAAGTCTTGGAGGATCTGGCGCCGGGTCGGGTCGGCGAGCGCCCGGAACACACTGGCGTTTGCGCTGTCGTTTGCGCTGTCGTCAGCCATTTCGCTATTTAGCCATATAGCTACAGATGACGCAAGTCAGCGTGAGCCGGTGGCCTCCTGGTCGTGTGGCTCACGCATCGCGCTCGCAGCGCCGCCGGGCGGCAACGTCCGTACGGCCTGCCGCCGGCCGCCCGTACGAAGCTGCCTCGCCCACCGCTTCACCGCGAGCCGCGTATCCCGCATGCTCCGCCGGGCCGCCCGGCGTAATTCCCGCAGCCGCTCCCGCGCCGGTGGCCACGCCGACCGCACGTGCTGCGCCGCGGCAACGACCGGTGCGACCACACGTCGGGTGGTCCGGCGCGCCAGCCGCGCCAGCGGAGCGGCGATCGCGGTCCAGGCCGAGCGGGCGGCGCGGAGAAGGTGCCGGACGCCCTGCACCGCCGCGCCGGCGACCGCCAGCAACGGCACCACCAGCAGCCGGGCACCCTGGCGCAGCAGGGTTGCAG
>JBOGIC010000328.1:0-2695 GCA_050744985.1 Acidimicrobiales bacterium | reverse complement strand
GCCTGCCGACCCACGCCAACGGCTCGGTGGCGCCGATCGCGCCCGACATCTCCTGCGCGCTGCGGACGATGCGGGCCCTGCGCGACGAGGCGTTCGACGTGCTGCACCTGCACGAGCCCTGCGCGCCCGGGCCCACCCAGACGAGCGTGTTCCTCGCCTCGGCGCCGTGCGTCGGAACGTTCCACGCCGCGGGCCGCAGCGCCGCCTACCAGTGGTTACGCCCGTGCATGCGGTGGATCGCGAACCGCCTGGACGTGCGCTGCGCCGTCTCCGAGGACGCCCGCACGTTGGCCGAGCGCTTCCTCCCCGGCACTTACACGTTGCTGTTCAACGGCATCGAGGTGGAGCGCTTCGCCAAGGCGACGCCGTGGCCGACGGACGGTCCCACCGTGCTGTTCGTCTCCCGGCACGAGACGCGCAAAGGGCTGGCCGTGCTGCTGGCGGCGATGCGGCGGCTACCGACCGACGTCAAGCTGTGGGTGGCGAGCGACGGACCCGAGACCCCGCGCCTTCGGGAGGCGACGGCTGGCGACGCCCGCATCCACTGGCTGGGCCGCATCAGCGAGGAGGAGAAGGCGCGCCGCCTCCGCGGCGCCGATGTCCTCTGCGCGCCGTCCCTCCACGGCGAGTCGTTCGGGCTCGTGCTGCTCGAGGGCATGGCCGCGTCGACGCCGATCGTCGCCAGCGACCTGCCCGGGTACCGCAACGTCGCCCGCGACGGCCAGGAGGCGTTGCTCGTGCCCCCCGGCGACCCCGGGGCTTTGGCGCGTGCCGTCACCCGGGTGTTCGAGGAGCCGGAGACGGCGCGCCGCCTCACGGCCGGCGGCGACGCCCGGGCGGCGACCTACTCGATGGAGCACCTGGCCGCCCGCTATCTCGACCTCTACGAGCACGCCGGAGCCGTGCGCGTCTAGCCGGCCCTGGCAAGTCGGCCCGGCCGCCCTACAATGGCCGGCGTGCTGGTGCTCCTGATCGTTCTCGGGCTGGTCGTCCTCATCGGGCTGTACCTCGCCCTGTCGTACAACCGGCTCGTGAAGCTGCGGAACCGCATCGCCAACGCCTGGGCCCAGATCGACGTGCAGCTCAAGCGCCGCTACGACCTCATTCCCAACCTGGTCGAGACGGTGAAGGGCTACGCCAAGCACGAGAAGGGCACGTTCGAGGCCGTCACCCAGGCCCGGGCCAACGCCATCAACGCCCAGGGCGTGGCACCGCAGGCGCAGGCCGAGAACATGCTGACCGACACCCTGAAGTCGCTGTTCGCGGTGGCCGAGGCGTACCCCGACCTGAAGGCCAACCAGAACTTCCTGTCCCTCCAGGAGGAGCTGACCGCGACGGAGGGGCGCATTGCCTACGCCCGGCAGTTCTACAACGACTCGGTCCTCCAGCTGAACAACAAGGTCCAGAGCTTCCCGAGCAACATCATCGCCAACATGTTCGGCTTCCGGGAGCAGGAGTACTTCGAGGCCGACGACACCTCGCGCGGGCCGGTCACGGTCCAGTTCTGACCTGTACGACCAGATCTCTTCCAACAAGCGGCGCTCCGCGGCCCTGATCGCCGTGTTCGTCGTGGTCGTGGCGGCCACGGTGTGGGCGGTGAACCTGCTGTTCGGCTTCGGCCTGGTCGGCCTGGTGATCGCCCTCGTGGTGGCGGGCGGCGCGGCGTTCTTCGGGTACTGGAAGTCCGACGCCATCGCCCTGCGCATCAGCTTGGCCCACCCGGCCGACCCGCAGGAGCACGCCCGGCTGTTCAACATCGTCGAGGGCCTGTGCATCGCGGCGGGGCTGCCCATGCCGCGGCTGTACATCATCCACGACTCGGCGCCCAACGCCTTCGCCACCGGTCGCGACCCGAGGCATGCGGCGGTCGCCGTCACGACGGGGTTACTCGAGAGGATGAACCGCGTCGAGCTCGAAGGGGTGCTCGCCCACGAGCTGAGCCACGTCAAGAACTACGACGTGCTGGTGTCGACCCTGGCGGTCACGATGGTCGGGGTCGTCGCCCTGCTGAGCGACTTCGCCCTGCGGTTCCTGTGGTGGGGCGGGCCCCGCGAGAGAGACTACGACAGCGACAGCGGGCCGGGCGCCGGCGCCATCGTCGCCATCGTCGGCATCGCCCTGCTCGTCGTCATGCCGATCGTCGCGAAGCTGATGCAGTTCGCCGTCAGCCGCAAGCGCGAGGCCCTGGCCGACGTCACCGGCGTATCCCTCACGCGGTACCCTCCGGGCCTCATCGCCGCACTCGAAAAGTTGAAGGACGACACAACCGTCGTGCATTCGTCCTCTCGTGCCACGGCCCATTTGTGGATCGAGTCGCCGCTGGCCAAAACCCCCGAGGAGGGACGCCTCGCGTGGCTGAACCGTCTGTTCGAAACCCACCCACCGCTCGACGAGCGCATCGCCGCGCTCAAGGAGTTGTAGGGCTCCTCCTCGTCGCGCTGGGCGCCGCCGCGTGCTCGAGCGGGGGAGGCGCCGAGCTGGCCGGGGGGAAGGGCCGGACGACCACCACCATCCCGCAGTACTTCCCGCTCACGGGCCAACAGGCCAACGCCGAGTCGGTCGGGCGTCTCGACCGCGCCGCGGTGACGGTGAAAGTCGAGAACTCGCCCCAGTCCCGGCCCCAGGGCGGGTTGGACGTGGCCGACGTCGTGTTCGAGCCCGTCGTGGAAGGGGGCCAGACCCGGTTCCTCGCCGT
>JBOGIC010000327.1:0-3510 GCA_050744985.1 Acidimicrobiales bacterium | reverse complement strand
TGTTCATGCCGACCACGCGGGCCGACGAGTCGATGAGCGGGCCGCCCGAGTCACCGGGCTGCAGCGGCACATTGGTTTCGATCAGGCCTTCCAGGGTCTCGGACGTGCCCGAGGAGGGGTCGTGCGCCGTCGCCTCCTGATCGAGGGCGGTCACCGTGCCGGACGTGACCTCGGGGACGCCGCCCCGGCCCAGGGCGTTGCCGATGGCGACCACCTCGTCGCCGACGGAGACCTTGGAGGCGTCACCGACCTGGGCCGCCTTCAGGCCCGACACCCCCTGGATCTGCAGGAGCGCCACGTCCTCGGCGCGGGCCCGTCCGAGCACGGTCGCCGTGTGCACCGACCCCGAACCGCCGATGTCGACGGTGATCTTGGTGGCGCCGTCGATGACGTGGTAGTTCGTCAGCACCTCGCCCGACGACGAGATCACGATGCCCGTGCCCGCGGCCGTGCCCGTCTGGTAGCCGAGGGTCGTCGTGATGTTGACGACCGACGGCGTGACCTTGGCGGCGATGGCGGCGACGTCCCCGGGGATCGTGCGGTTCGTGGCATCCGAGCTATCGGGCGGGAGAACATCCTCGATCCGCCCGCCGAAGTCGAACAGCGGGTTCCCGCTGGTCGAGTCGCGGCCCGGGACCGTGTACCCGGCCACCAGGTAGCCGACGGTGAGCGCCGCCACGACGGCGGCGACGAACACCGTGGCACCCCGCCGCCGGGGGGGCGGTGCCGGCGACGGAGGGGGGAATGCCGGAGGCGGCGGCGGCGATGCGGCGCTCGGCTCGGACCAGATGATCCATTCGGGCCGCGGTGTCCTGTCCTCCGGGTACATGCGGGGGCCATTCTCCCAGGGATACCTGTGAACTCCATGTGAAGCGGGTGAGAATGGGCCATGCCCGCGGTCATCCTCCTGCGCCACGCCAAGTCCGACTGGGATGCCGACTACGGCAGCGACGACCGTGACCGGCCGCTGAACAAGCGGGGTCGGGCCGCCGCCGCCACGATCGGGCGACTCCTCGCCTCGAGCGGCAACGTCCCGACCGAGGCCATCACGTCGCCCGCCACCCGGGCCCTCGAGACGTTGCACCTCGCCATGGAGGCGGGGGGCTGGAGCTGCCCGGTCGAGCCGCGGCCGGTCCTGTACGGCGCCTCGGCAAGCGAGGTGGTGGCTGAGCTGCGCCGCCGCCCGGACACGACCGACGTCCTCCTCGTCGTCGGCCACGAGCCCACGACGTCGGACACGGCGAGCGTGCTCACCGGGGGTGGACGCCTGCGCGTGGCGACCGCGACCGTGCTGCGGATCGAGTTCGATGCCGGCCGGTGGGCGGACGTGGCCCCGGGCGGCGGAACGTTGGCGTGGCTCGTACCGCCGCGCCTGCTGGGGTAGGCGCAGGAATAACGCCTCCGGCTTCGGGGGATAAGTCGCGGTGTCCGCGCGAGTCGGCTTTCATCATCCGCGCGTGTCCCCGATCATCCCGACCGGAGAGGGCAGGGGTTGAGCAAAGCGACGGAGAACGAGGTCGAGACCAAGGGCGAGGACAAGGCCGAAGGCGAGCCCGAGGCCAGCGGCGCTGACAAGTTCGGGCACAGTTCCAGCAAGACCGTGGCGATCGGCTACGGCTTCCTCATGGGCACCGTCGCCTTGGCGCTCTGGGGGCTGCTGAGCGCGGGAAAGGGCCTGACCGCGCCCGAGCCCGAGGGTGGCGGCGTCGCCGACGAACGGGCGCACGCCAGCGCCGACGAGATCGTCTGGAAGCTGCTGCTGGCGGCGATCGTCATCCTCGTCGTGTGCCGCCTCGTCGGCGGCCTCCTCCGCAAGATCCACCAGCCCCACGTCATCGGCGAGATCATCGCCGGCATCCTCCTCGGGCCGTCGCTGCTCGGCGCCGTGTGGCCGTCGGCGTCCGCGTTCCTGTTCCCGACGGAGATCCTCCCCTTCCTCGACCTCCTCGCCCAGCTCGGGCTGATCTTCTACATGTTCCTGGTCGGCTTGGAGCTGGACTTCAACCTCATAAAGGGTCGGGGCCATGCCGCCGTCTACGTCAGCCACGCCAGCATCATCGCCCCGTTCCTCATGGGCGTCGCCCTCTCACTGTGGCTCTACCCCACCCTCGGGTCCGGGTCGAAGTTCAGCGCCTTCGCGCTGTTCATCGGGGCGGCGATGAGCATCACGGCCTTCCCCGTCCTCGCCCGCATCCTGACCGACCGCGGGTTGTACAAGACACGCCTCGGCACGGTGGCGCTCACCGTGGGCGCGGTCGACGACGTGACGGCGTGGTGCCTGCTCGCCGTCGTGATCACCGTCGCCCGCGCCAGCGGGATGCTCAGCGCGATGGTCTCGATCGGGCTGGCCCTGCTGTTCATCGTCTTCATGCTCTACCTCGTGCGGCCCCTCATGCACCGCGTCGCCATGTACTACGAGCGGCGTGGCCAGCTGAGCGGCACGTTCCTCGCCATGCTGTTCGTCGGCCTGCTGGCGAGCGCTCTCATCACGGACAAGCTCAAGATCCACGTGATCTTCGGGGCGTTCCTCTTCGGGGCGATCATGCCCCACCACTCGGGGTTCATCCGCGACCTCAGCCAGAAGCTCGAGGACTTCTCGGTCGTGTTCCTGTTGCCGCTGTTCTTCACCTTCAGCGGGCTGCGGACCGACATCTTCAGCATCGGCTCCGACCCCAAGCTGTGGCTCATGACGCTGTTGATCCTCGTCGTCGCCATCGCCGGCAAGTGGGGCGGATCGAAGCTCGCCGCCCGCTACGTCGGGCTCGACTGGCGAGAGGCGGGCGCCCTCGGTGTGCTCGTGAACTGCCGGGGCCTGACCGAGCTGATCATCCTCAACATCGGCTTGCAGATGGGGGTGCTGCCCCCACCGGCGTTCGCCATGCTCGTGCTCATGGCCGTCATCACGACGTTGATGACCGAGCCGGCGCTCACCCTGTACTACCCGCGCGCCATCCAGCGGAGGATGATCAGGGACGAGAAGGGCGACGACGGCGAGGACGAGCCCGACGACGAGCGCCGCAAGATCCTGGTCGCCGTCGGCAACACCGAGAGCGCCCACGAGCTGACCAGACTCGCCATCCTCGTGGCCGGCGACCACCCGGACGAAGCCGGGGAGCACACGGCGGCCGAGGTGACGCTGCTGCGGGTCGTCAACATCTCGGGCACCGAGGTGAGCCACTCGTCGGCCGTCCAGCAGTCCATGCTCGACGAGGCCGTCGACCGCCTGCGACCCCTCCGCCAGATGGTGGAAGAGGCCGGGATCGAGTGCAACCCGATCGCCATCGCCAGTGGCCACGTCGGCGAGACCGTCGCCCGGGTCGCCAACGAGCTCGAGGTCCACCTCGTCCTCATGGGCCACCACGAGGCACTGTTCGGTCACCGGCTGCTCGGCGGCAAGGTCGGCGACGGGTTGCGGGGAGCCAAGGCCGATGTGGCCGTCTTCTGCGATCCCCCCTCAGCCCAGTCGGTCGACCTCGGCCGGCCGTCACGCCTGCTTGTCCCCTACGGCGG